>JAWXBP010000085.1 GCA_034440135.1 Planctomycetia bacterium | reverse complement strand
GCCAGTGGCACCCATCGCACTATTTCTACTGCGTGTGCACTTAGCGCAATGTAAGCCATGGTCCTCTGACCGCCGTGCGCTTGGTCCATGCTGCCGTGCGCGGAGTCGCGGGCGACTGATCAGCACCTATTCGACTTAGAGCTATTCCCAAAACCAAGTTCCGGGTGGCTGGGGTCGAATGTACTCGTTCGCCCCAGGCTGTTCCGCTGGGGGCGAATGAGTACATTCGACCCCAGCCACCCAAGCGTCTATGTCGGTTTTGGGATGGGCCTTTAGGCGTCGTTTGGGCAGGGCGTTAGGGCGCTCTCGCCGCTGGGCGATTCCAACTCCGGCACCTGATGTTCGATCACCTGCATTTCGCGCCAGTAGCCGGCGAGAAAGCGCAGGAGGTAGATCACGCCCAGGGCCAGAATCCAAATCGTCAGCACGAACCAGGACCAACGTAGACCCAGTCCGAATTTTTCGATGCCGACCCAAGTCGCCACGACCGGCATGCCGGACATCAGAAATGTCGTCTTCAATACGAAGCGGGTATCGCCGGCGCCCTTGATGGCGAACGAGAACACGATGTTGGCGCTATCGAAGAGGCAATAAATGGCGACGAACTTGAGTAGCATGACCGTCATGTCGCGCAGCGGGCCGAAGGATTCGGGATCCTCCAGGTGAGCGCCGTGAAGGATCAGCAGCAGGTCGCCAAAGAAGAAGTAAACAATCCCCACGCCAAACGTGTAAATCAGCGCGAGCGTGAACGCCGACCAGGTGGACCGCGCCGCGAGATCGGGCTGCTTTTCCCCAATCCGCTGCCCCACCAGGGTCTCGGCCGCGATCGCAATGCCGAGCGCCGGCATGAAGGCCAGCATGTTGACGTTGAGCGCGAGTCCGGTGGCGGCCAACTCGAGCGCTCCGAGCCGACCGACAATCATCAGAAACAGGGAAAAGCCGCCGATTTCCACCGCGAATTGCAGGCCCTGGGGCGCCCCGAACCGCACGAGACGGCGAAACAGCTCGCCATCGAACAGCTTCGCCGGCCAGGTGGCGAAATCGCGCCGATGTCCCGCCTGCAGAAAGAGGGCGAACCAAATGCCCAGGACGACCCAATAGGACACCACGGTCGCCCAGGCAGCGCCCGCGATGCCCCAGCCCTCGTGGCCGGCGATCCCGAAGATCCAGAAGTAGTCGAGCACTACATTCAGCACCGCGGCGAACATGTTGACGTACATGACGACGCCGGTCTTGCCGCGGCCCGTGTAGAAGGCCGAAATCGCCGCTGCCATGACCTGCGCCGGGCCGCCGAGCATCAGGATCTGAAAGTATTCGATTTCCAGCGTCTGCACCTCTGGTGTGTGCCCGGCCTGGGCGAAAAACCAGGGCGCTACAAAGATCGTGGCCAAGAGCACCGGCGTGGCGGCCAGGCCGAGCAGAATTCCTTGCCAAACGGCGACGCCGATCCGTTGGGGACGCTCCGCTCCGGAATACTGGGCGACGAACGTGTTGACGTACATGGCGATGCCGAAGGCAAAGCTCATGATCGTCCACTGGAGGGCCCCGGCCGGCAGCGCTGCGGCCATCGCGTCCTGAGAGTACTGGACTAGAAACAACCGGTCGGTGAACTGCAGCAGCGTCGTCGACGCGGTAGAAATCACGAGCGGGAATGACAGCCACAGCACTTCGCGCAAGCCGCCTGGCCTGCGCCAAATTCCCAATTCCTGCTCCGCCATCGCGCACCGCCTCAAGTTCGCGCCGTGGAAATCGCCTGCGACCAGAATGCCGCAACGGCCGGGCGATGTCCATCGCCAGCGAGGCAGGACACGCGAGGCGAAGTTCGGTTCGGGGTGCTGTTTCTATTTGAACCGCGGAGGCGCGGAGAATTTGACCGCGAAACACGCGAAATGACGCGAAAAATGAGAATGGGAATTTGCAAATAGCGCCAACCATTGCGCTCGCGCCTTCTTTCGCGTCATTTCGCGTGTTTCGCGGTCTAATTCTCATCTCTGCGCTTCACGAAGCGACCCTTACGAAAACGCCGCGAAGTCTTTTCCCAGCAGGGCTGTGGCGATTTTGAGTTTCATGATTTCGTCGGTGCCTTCGTAGATGCGGCAGACGCGGACGTCTTGGAGGTGCCGGCCGACGCGGTAGAGTTCGCTGTAGCCGCGGCCGCCGAAGATTTGCACGGCGTGGTCGGCGGCTTCCCAGGCTGCGTTCGAAGCAAAGAACTTGGCTTGGGCGACGCGCAAGTCTGCCTCGGCGGCGGCGTCCTTGTCTTGCGGCGATTCGTCGCTGCGTTGCTTGGCGTGCGCCGCGCGTTCGATCATTGCGTCGCTTGCCGCGCGGGCCATTTCGATGGCCGCCAGATGTTCCTGCACGAGTTGATGTTTGCCGATCAGCTTGCCGTGCTGGCTGCGTGTTTGGCAGTAGTGAATCGCCTCGACGAGACAATCCTCGATCACGCCCAGGCAACCCGAGGCGACGCTCAAGCGGCCGGAAACAAGCGTGCCCATCGCGACACGGAATCCGTTGCCTTCCTCTCCAAGCATGTTTTCCAGCGGCACGGGATGGTCCGTCATCTGGAACATCGCCGTGTTCGCGGTGAACATGCCGAGCTTGGACGGCAGATCCTCGGTTTCGAAGGTCTCGCCGGCCGTTTCGACGATGAACGCGCTCATGCGACGTTCCGGACCGGTCGCGGCCTCGGGATACGCCAGGACCACCACGGCCTGCGCGATTCCGCCGTTGGAGATCAGGTACTTCACGCCGTTCAACAGAAAGCGATTCCCTTCGCGGCGATACGTGCTGGTCATTTCCAACGGATTCGATCCAGCGTCTGGCTCCGTTAGTCCGAAGGCCAGAATGCATTCGCCGCGCACCGAGGCGGGCAGGTAGTGTTTCTTCTGCGCGTCGTTGCCGTAGCGCAGAATCGGGTATTGCCCGATGGACGTATGTCCGGAAAAGAACGTTCGCGCGCCGGTTCCTTCGCGGCCGATCCGCGCCAACGCCCGGGCGTAGGTCACCGCGTCCGCGCCACGGCCGCCCAGTTCGACGGGGATCGGCATCCCGAGCAAGTCATGCTTTTTGGCCAGCTCCGCGATGCCGTCGTTTTGACGGTGCTCGACGTAGCACAACTCTTCGGTGGGCCGCAGTTCCTGGCAAAAGGCGTCCACGTCGGCCAACAGCTTTTCGGCATCTTGCGGGTACACGTCAGCGACTCCTGAAAGGCCCGGGCGAACTGCTCAATTGTAGGCTCAGGCGACGAAACGAGTCGGCTCCGGATTTTCACCACGGAGACATGGAGACACGGTGGACGAGGAGGATTTAACCGCGAAATACGCGAAACACACGAAAAAGGGAGAAAGGGGAGGGTAGCTCGAATGCCCGACTCCGCGCCTGCACACTTTCGCGTCATTTGGCGCTTTTTGCGGTTCCGAATCTGCTTCGAACTCACTTCCCTTCTCAATGTTCTCCGAGTTTTCCGTGGTGCATCCTATGGAGTGGACGCCAGCAGTTTCCGGAGGTGGGATTCTACTGATTCTGCTAGTCGCTCTGGATGGTAGCCGCCTTCCAGGACGCTGACGATGCGGCCCCCGGCGTGGGTCGCGGCGATGTCGCGCACCACGTCGGTCAGCGTGGCGAAGTCTTCGACCTCTAGTCCTAGCGAGCCGACCGGGTCCTCGCGGTGGCTATCGAAGCCGGCGCTGAGGATGATCAACTCCGGGCGAAGGCGATCGGCGAACATTTCCAGCCGAGACCGAAACGCCGCCAGGTAGTCCTGCCGCGAGATGCCGAGCTCCGTTGGCAAGTTGAGCGTCGTCCCCAGCCCGTCGCCGCCGCCGGTTTCGTCGAAGTTGCCCGTGCCGGGGTAAAACGGCCAGCGATGGATTGAGAAGAAACCAACGCTCGGGTCGGTCCAGAACATGTCCTGCGTGCCGTTGCCGTGATGGACGTCCCAGTCGACGATCAGTACGCGATGGAGCGCCAGTTCGTTGATCGCGAATCGAGCGCCGATCGCTACGTTGTTGAACAGGCAGAAGCCCATCGGTCGATCCGGCAGCGCATGATGCCCAGGCGGGCGCACCAGGCAAAGCGCCGTGCGATCCGGCCCCGTGACACCGCGCCGCACGGCATCGACCACCGCGCCGGCCGCGAGTGTGGCGGCTTCGTAGGAGCGGGCGCTGACGACGGTGTCGGCTTCAATACGCCCGCCGCCTCCCGATGAACTGACCTCGATCATCTCAGGGTAATCGGCGCCATGGACCAGGCACAGTTCCTCGACGGTCGCCGCTTGCCACTCCATCGCCTGGCATTGCGCGCTCAAGCCAGTCTCAGCGAGCCGCCGCGAAATCGCCCGTAACCGCTCGGCGCATTCCGGATGCCGCCCGGTGTCATGCTCCAGAAACGTTGGCGAAGTGTAGAGCAACGTCATAGCGAACTTCTATCCGAGATAACGCCACGCAATTCGGAAGTGCCCGCGAAACACGCGAAATTACGCGAAAAAATTCGGCTATCCGATGGTCGATGGATAATACGAGCGAATCGAGGAAGTTTTTTCGAACCGCACCTCGCCGTTCCCTTTCGCGTCATTTCGCGTGTTTCGCGGGCTCATGTATTACAGCAGCCCGAAGCGGATCAGGGTTTGGCGGAGCTTTTGTTCCGTGGCTTCGTCGAGCGCCGTCATGGGCAATCGCATTTCGCCGGTGTCGCGGCCGAGGAGTTTCATTGCGGCTTTGACTGGAATGGGGTTCGTTGCCAGGCCGAGCATATCGCGGCAGAGCGGGAAGAGTTTGAGATGCGCGGCCTGGGCCGTGGCGATGTCGCCAGCGTTCCAGGCGTTCAAGAGCGCGATCATGGCCTTTGGGACAATATTGCCCACGACCGAGATCACGCCGCGCCCGCCGATCGAAAGAATCGGCAGCGTCAGGCTGTCATCGCCGCTGAGAATTGTGAGATCGGTCAGCGCGGCCACTTGCGACGCCTGATCCAGCGAACCCGTGGCTTCCTTGACCATGGTCACGTTCTGGCATTCGGCAATCCGCGCGATCGTTTCCGGTTCGATGTTCTTGCCCGTGCGGCCGGGGATGTTGTACACGCAGATCGGCAGGCCGACCGTTTCGGCCAGCGCCTTGTAGTGCTGGTAGAAGCCTTCCTGCGTCGGCTTGTTGTAATACGGGGCGACGACCAGTGCGGCGTCGGCGCCGTTTTTCTCGGCCTGCTTGGTAAGCCGGAGGGCCTCGGCGGTGCTATTGGAGCCGGTGCCGGCCATGACCTTGATCCGGCCGGCGGCGTATTCGACGCTCGCGGCGATAACTCGATCGTTTTCCTCGTGGGTCAGCGTGGGGGACTCGCCGGTCGTCCCCGCCGGGCAGATGCAGATCGTCCCGGCCGCGATCTGGAACTCGATCTGCGTCTTGAGCGCGGCGTAATCGACCTCGCCGTTCTTGAAGGGAGTCGTAATGGCAACGGACAGGCCGGCAAAGGCCTCGCTGCGGGTGGTGCGTGACATGGTGCGTGATGTGAATTTAGGAAACGGAGTGGTGGATCATGTCTAACATTGTTGTGGCACGGTCTCCTGACCGTTGGTATCTACACATCTCGGAAGGAACCACGAAAAGCACGAAAGGCACGAAAGTTTGGGATGTTTGGTAAACTTGCGGTGGCCATTTGAAGGCAGATCGCCTAGCCGACGTCCCTTTGGCACTTCCAGCGCAATCCAATACTCGACAAGACTTTCGTGCCTTTCGTG
>JAWXBP010000084.1 GCA_034440135.1 Planctomycetia bacterium | reverse complement strand
TGCTCAGCGTCGGCCCGATTTATTCGACGAGCAACTTTCCCGACGAAGTGCATCGCATCGCTGACATCGGTAGGACGGATGTCGCGAGCGCCAAGGTTGCCTGCCTGGGCCGTTTCCTCGATGCGGACTACGTTTGGCGCCAGCCCCTCCCCGCGACGAAGCTTCCCGAGGTTGTGGCAGCGCTCTACCTGGAAAAAATTGCTCGCGATCAAGTGTTGCGGGAATACTACTCGGCGTTTCCCCTGATCTGGCGGCCGGCGCCGACAGAGCAATGCGAGTTCTTCGCGTCGCCAGATTTCTTCGAGGATCGATTTGGTAACGACGGTGACCAATATGCGGTTATGTACGATCCAGATTCGCAGTTAATCTACATCTGGAACCGCTTCCGCTTCTGATCGACAGAAAACACCGCTATGCCCCCCGGCCAATTCAAAGTCCTTTACGACGGCGAGTGTCCGTTTTGCCGTCTAGAAGCCCGCTGGCTCGGCCGTCTGGATCGGCGAGGACGGTTGTTGCTGGAGGACATCGCCGCACCGGAGTTTGATCCCGCGCAGTACGGAACCACGCTGCCCGCGTTGATGGGCACGTTGCACGGCGTTCACGCCGACGGTCGCCAAACACATGGCGTCGAAACCTTTCGCCAGGCCTATCGTGCGGTCGGCCTCGGCTGGGTGCTGGCCCCCACCGGTTGGCCGATCCTGCGCCCGTGCTTTGATTTCGCTTACAACATCTTCGCCCGCTACCGTATCCGCCTAGGCGGCCTCTTCGGCCGCGGCTGCACGGACCGGTGCGAGATGCCGGAAGCGCGGATCAAGTAGCGTTTCGTAGGTCAGGCACCGCCGTTGAAGCGAGAAATCAGGCGAGAGGGACAATTGATGTCGCGTCCCAAGACGTTCTGGAAGACGTGCCTGACAGGAGTAGACGTCGAACTGTCAGGCAATTTGCCGGCACAAGTTTTGGATGTTGGTTCGCGATGTTGATGCGCTGGCCTACTCGCCTTCGACTGGGGTGCCTGACCTACAGGATTTGATGCTCGTTGTGGCGCTCAGCGACATCATGCTCGCCTGAGTCGAACCGAGCGCTCAACGTCTCGTAGACATCCATGAGCGACGGCACTTCGCCTTGCGCGCCCACAACCTGCGGGACAAACTCCACCTCGCAATGCTCCGGCAGGTCCGGCGGCGCGATCGGCCGGAACACGCCGTTTTCATAGACCGCACGTACTAGTTCCACGGCAACTCTCCAATTCCTTGTTGTGCCACTCTCCCATTATACCACCTGTGCCGGCAGCATTCGCGTAGACCGGAAAACTCGCTCGATCAAACGCAAAAACCCTCGCATGGCCGAACCATGCGAGGGTTTGAATTTGCTGCATTGACTTCCCGGCTCACGCTTACCAGCGGCGGGCGTGCTGCTGGTTGACGTCGTCGAAGTCCAGGAACCACCAGCCGTCGTCCCATTCCAAGGTCACTTTCCGCCAGCCCAGCGGCACTTGCGGATAAGGATAGAACGGGCCGATGTACGGCCACGCGGACGCCGAGTATTGCTTCGGATATGTCACCGCGGCGTAGTTCGGATGCGCGGCGTAGCTCGGCCACGCGTAATTCGGCAAGTTCGGCTGATCGTAATTCACCGGGGCGACGCCGCCGGCGGGGCCGGGCATCGAGGCCGGCATCGGAGCGCCGGTCGAGCCGCCGCCGTAGTAGGCGTCCGGCACTTCGCGAGCGTCGGCAGGTTGGAACGAACCCGGCGCGGCTGCGACAGGAGCGTCGTCCGCGTGATAGCTCGTCGTGCGGCCGACGCGCGGCTTCTTGGCGGACGTCTTGCGTTCCAGCGGCAACGGCATGTCTTCTTCGGCGCTCGTCTGGCGAGCGATCGAAGACTTGGCCTTGCGGCTGGCCGTCTTCTTTGTCGGGGCCGGCGTTTCCGCGGCCACGACTTCGACGTCGTTAATCACGTGCTCAATGCCTTCGATCCGCTCGACGATTTCAATCGCCGCAGTCAGTTGTTCATCGCTCCGCACGCGTCCGGACAGCCAGGCGGCGCCGTCCTGGTACTTCACGCCGATGTTGTAGTCGACCAACGCGCCGCTGTCGCGCAGTTCGTTGGCGATCTGTTGCGCCATCTCCCGATCTCCGGCAACCGCGACGCCCGGCAGACTGACCGCCAAGGCAACGAGCGCCACCGCAATCCTTGAAAGTCGCATGGTTCCCCCCTCTGAAACTTTGGTAACGCGCTAGCTTATCGCGAGATCGCCCCGGGCAGGGTCTAGTGGCCCGGCCTGGGCGACGCGGCCGGTCGGCGTTTTCGCACGGCTGGTGTCGATGGCTAATCTCCGCCGCGCAGTCAGGCCGCACGAGGGAAACCAGCCACCTAGGTATCTCATTCGGCTGCCGGTTGTAGCGGAAGGAATCTTTTTTTCGATTTTGCCGCAACGGCCGGTCGTAGCGAAGTTGCCGGAAATTCCCTCGATGGCCTAAACCACGCGACTTCCGCGAATGGAGGAACAAGCAGACTTCCAGCCCCGTTAGGGGCGACAGATAGTAGCCAGGGGTGCCAACCCCTGGAAATGTCGCGCAAGCAGATGCCTTAAGCCCCAACGGGGCGACACCGATTGCCGATTCGCCATATTGTGAATCGTGTCGCCCCGATGGGGCTGAGCGTTTCAAATAGGTTCGCAGTTCCAGCGGTTCGCACCGCTGGCTATTGTCTGGCGCCCCTTTCGGGGCTGAAGTTCGCAAGCGTACGCCCGGTACGGCGGCAACTCCCCCTCGCCGGCGCGTCGGGATAATATGGTCGGTTCACGCGCCAATCATTTAGGCAGACGCTTCCCCATGCTCAGTCTGAAATCAAGCACCGCCCCGTGGTGGCTGGAGCGGGTGGAGGAAAACCTCGAGGAGATCCTGCTCGACCACGCGCATTGCGAGAAAAAAGCCGCCGGCACGGCGATGAACTTGATCTTCGCATACGTGGATCGCGTCGAATTGGTGAAGCAACTCTCGCCGATTGTCACGGAGGAGCTAGACCACTTCCAACAGGTGATTGACCTGATTCAGGCCCGCGGCATGCGCTTCCGCCGGCTAACGCCCAGCAACTACGGGCAGCAACTCGGCGAGCTGGTCCGCAAATTGGAACCGGGGCGCGCCATGGATCGGTTGCTCGTCGCCGCGCTGATCGAAGCCCGTTCGTGCGAGCGGTTCGCCTTGCTCCGCGATCGGCTCCAAGACCGCGAGCTAGCGGCGTTCTACGGCAGTCTGTTCGAGTCCGAAGCCCGGCACCACGCCACGTATGTGCAAATGGCGTTAATGTTTGCGCCGGAGTCCGTCATTTTCGAGCGGCTCCAGGAATTGGCCGAACGCGAGGCCGAGATCATCGACCGCGGCGACCCCAACCCCCGCGTTCACGGCTAGGGTGCGTCGCATTACCCTCCGAGCTTGATCCCGCAGGAACGGCACACGTGGACATCTTCCTTCATGAACAGCCCCACCCAAAAAAGTGGGAAACACGTAGTCAGTAAGGCGATCAACGTCACCCATCCGGCCACGGAGACTTGCGACTTCCGATAAGGCGGCGACTGCGTATGGCAGAACGGGCAATCGAACCCGGTCCCGGCGGACGTTGCGGCCACGAACTTTGCCGTGACCGGCCGCACCGGCGGCGGTGACACGCGCGGAGGAGGAGGCGCATGGCTAGCGATCTCGAACAACTGATGGCAGTGAGGGCAGTTCACCGGCGCGGGCACGGCCGCGGCGGTGGCGACAAAAGCCTGTTGGCAGTAAGGACATGCGAACGTAGCCATCGTCGATTGCTCCCCCAGTCGGATCACAACTGCGCCGGGCGGCAAAAGAATTCCCGTCGTTGTGGTATTTCGTCTGTCACGTCCAAGTCTTGAACGCATCCAAAAGACATTTCCGCGACGATCCGCGTTGGAAGCTGGTTTTTGAATCTCGCTGACCCTTGCCTCAGGAACGCCCACGATGTCGACCAAAACACGTCTCCAGGGACAACTGACTCGCTCCCGAAACTTCCTGGAAAAGATCCTCGCTGACTTCAAGACTCCGCAGGAATGGACGCACCAGGTCCACCCCAAGGCCAACCACGCCCTCTGGGTGGCCGGACATCTGACGACCGTCGATAACTTTTTCACATCACTGGTCGCACCCGAAAAGGCCAAGGACCTGCCGGGCTATAACGAAAAATTCGGCATGGGCTCGCAGCCTGTCGCCGACGCCACGGCCTACCCCGCAACGGATGAATTGCTGCACAACTTCCGCGAGCGCCGCGAGACGTTGCTCGGCGTGCTCGACAGCATGACCGACGAACAACTCGCTGAAAAAATGCCGCCGGGCTCGCCGGATTTCTTTACGGACAAGGCCTCGGCGTTCGAGCTCGCCGCTTGGCACGAGGGAATGCACAGCGGCCAGGCAACCATCGCCCGCCGGGCGCTGGGCAAGAAGCCGCTGATGGGCGGCTCGCAGGACTAAGGCCTAACGCGGAATCTCCCACACCAGCCCGTAGCGCCAGCGAGGGAGAGAGAACTTGGCTTACCGATAAAGATAAAACTCTCAGTTGCTTCGTTTGCAACGCAACCGAGAGCTTCGTCTTGATTGACTTGCGGCGTCCACTCTCCCTCGCTGGCGCTACGGGCTAGTATCCACGCCCGAGGCGGCGGCAATGCCATGTGGCGGCGTGCTTGGTATAATCCGGGCGCGTGGTCCGCGCGTTCGCGGTGCGCAGGGAAGGCGAGGCTTTGACGCACCAGGAGTTACGAACATGAAGCTGGGTTTTGTTTCCGCGATTCTACCGGATCAATCGCTCGACGAAGTTCTCGAGGCCGCGGCCGCCATTGGCTACGACTGCGTCGAGGTCATGTGCTGGCCTCCCGGTGGATCGTCGCGCCGCTATGCGGGCGTGTGCCACATCGATTGCGTCAATTTCGGCCAAGCGCAAGCCGACGGCGTCCGCGCGCTGTGTGAGAAGCATGGCGTCGAGATCTCCGGACTCGGCTACTACCCGAACATCCTCTCCGGCAACGCCGAGGAATCGCAAGTCGCCATCGAGCAACTGAAGCGCGTGATCGACGCCGCCAGGTTGCTCGGCTTGAAGAACGTCAACACCTTCATCGGCAACGATCACACGCAACATCCGGACTTGAACTTCGCCCGCTTCAAAGAAGTCTGGCCGGAACTGATTCGCTATGTCGAAGGCGCCGGCGTGTATCTCGGCATTGAGAATTGCCCGATGCTCTTCTCGCGCGACGAATGGCCCGGCGGAAAGAATCTGGCGCATTCCCCGTCGGTGTGGCGGAAGATGTTCGAGACGATCCCCTCAAAGCACTTCGGCCTGAACTACGATCCGTCGCACCTCGTGCTGCAGCGGATGGATTACATCGAGCCGTTGCG
>JAWXBP010000083.1 GCA_034440135.1 Planctomycetia bacterium | reverse complement strand
CGCGGCGCGCCGCGACGAACAAGAGCGTAGCGAGTTACTTGGACTGCAACAGGAAAACAACAGTTATGGGACGCCCTTTGTGCTTTGCGCTGGGTTTGACGGTCTTCTTGTTCGGCGCGGAATGCTTGCTGCTCGAAAAAGCCGTGCTTAAATCCCGCAACGCGCCCGATTTCGACCCGATTCAGTATTTCGGGCTGAATGCGCTCACGGGCAGTGAGTCTCCGATGGGGTCGAACAGAGAATTCGTACCCAAAGAGTGGATGCCTTGGACCTTCATGGGTGCCGGCGCGGTGGCGATGATCTACACCTGCACGCTCGGCAAGACGAGCGGCTAAGCCTTACTTGGCGACTTCCGGGTCTGGTTTCGGCTCTGGCTTCGGGGGCGTGCGATCGACCAGCACGTTCCCCTGGGCGTAGCGCACGTCCTTCGTGACCTGCCCGTCCTCGTCCCATTCGATCCAGCGTCCGTGGTCGATGCCCCGCTGATAGCCGTGCTCCGACCACGGTTTGCCGTCCTCGTACCAGAATCGCTGCTGGCCGTCATACGCATCTTGCAGATAGGCGCCCTCGCCGCGTTTCTGCCCGTTGTCGTACCATTCGGTCCAGGGGCCGGTGCGCAGGCCGGCCTTGAAGCGCACTTCGAGCTTTTTCTGCCCGTTTTCATGCCAGAAGGTTTGTAGGCCGTCAGACTTGCCCTTGCGGTAGTTCCAATCGGCCGATTGGTGGTACGGCTCTTCGTCATGCCACTCTTGCCAGCGTCCGTTGATCAGGCCGCGAATGTAGTCCCCTTCGGCCTTCTTTTGCCCGCCGGGGTGCCAGCGCACGACGTGACCGTCGGTCAGCCCTTCGACGAAATTGAGTTCTGCGGCGGGCTTACCGTCGCTGTGAAATTCCTTGTACGGCCCGTGACGGACGCCTTTGTCGTACATGGCGTCAAGCTGTTGCGGGCCGTGCGGATACCAACGGAGTTCCTGCCCTTGCCGTACGCCGTGGAAGTAATGCCGCTCGATCTTTTTCTGCCCTGTGGAATACCAGATGGTTTCCACGCCTTCCAGCACGCCGTTCACGTAGTTCTGTTCGACCCGTTTGCGTTCCGGGCCATACCATTCGACAAACGCCCCGTCGCGAACGCCGTGATCGTAGTTAGCTTCGCGCTGGACACTGCCGTTGGGGAACCAGTATTTGGCCAGTCCATGCAGTTCATCCCCGCGGTACTGCAATTCTGATTTCTTCGTCTCATTCGGATACCAGGCGAGCGCGGCGCCGTCGCGACTTCCCCGACGGTATTGAATCTCTTCGGACTTCTTGCCGTCCTTATAGAACCGTGTGACCGCCCCGTCGGCGACCACCTGCCCCGAGGCGTCGACGGAAACCTCGCGGCGCTCCTTGAGCTCGCCGGTGGGGTGTTTCTCTTCAATCACCCGGCCGCCAGCGGCGAGCATCAGGGCCAGCGAAAAAATGGTGAGGCAAAGTGCGTTCATGTCCGTCCAAGAGTTTCCACGGTCCGTGTTTCGGCCAGCGCATAACGGCCCAGCTACCGTACCGAATCTACCTTACCGGCGCGGAAGGCTGAAGCGGCGACGATATCCGTTTCTACGTTCGCCAATGCGGGCCGGTTTTGATCGGCCGGCGCGGTTCGCCCGATTGCGCCGAAGGTAGCGGTTCGAAGCGGAACATCGCCAGCGTCAAACGACAGCGACCCGACGGAACTCCCCGCCGGGTCGTTGTTTCTGGCATCGCCTGCTGGTTGCAGCGGAGCGAATAACGTGTGGGTTACGTTCGGGCTTACTTGCCTTCGCGCACCTTATCGAAGTATTGCTGTGCGTGCTCCCGCACCGCCCGGGGCAGCTGCTGGCCGGTCAGGGGGTCGGTCTCGGAGGCCGCAACTTCGTTCAATTGAGTCTGAATCTGTTGCTGCACGTCGCCCTTGATGTTCGGGCCTTCGACGAAATCGGTAATCACGGCCGAGCCCGGGCCGAGCTTCTGGTTGACCTTCGTGGCGTACGTGCCGGTCTTGGTGCGGTCCTCGGGCCGATCGCCACGGCCGCGCCCCTGGCCCATTCCCATGCCGGGGTCGGCCTCGGGATTGCGTTGGTTGCCGCCGTTCATGCAGGCTTTGCATTCGCCGAGCTTTTCCATGGCTTCGTCGAGCATGCCCATTTCATCGAGTTCGGCCTGCATCTTTTTGAGCTGCCCTTCCATGCCGTCCATTTCGGCCATGGCTTGTTCCATCTGGCCGGCCTTCATGCACTTGGCACATTCGCCGAGCTTCTTGGCCATCTCGTTGGCTTCGTTCACCTGCGGCATCTGCTGGGCGAGCTTATCGAGCTGCTCTTGCGCCTTTTCGGCGCCTTCCTTGTCGCCGGCTTGCTTCTTCTGCTCGATCTGCTTTTTCAACTCGTCCATGGCCTGCTTGTGGCCGTCGGCCATTTTGTTCAGCTTGGACTGCATCTCCTCGAGTTGCTTGGCGAGCTCGTCGCGCTGCTTTTCGTTGAGCTTGCCGTCCTTGATCTGATCGCGAATCTGCTGGATTTCCTTCATCGCCTGTTGGAAATCCCCTTCCTTGAGCGATTCGGCGAGCTTATCCGCCGGGCCCTTGGACATATCCTTCATGGCCTTGAACTGCTCTTTGATCTTCTCTTTGCCGCCCAGGGCTTCGCGACGCTGTTCCAGATCCTTGGCCAGGTCGTTCAATTCGACGAGCGCCTTCTTGCGATCCGTCGTGTCCTGCTTTTGCAGGCGATCCGCACCATCTTCCAGCTTCTTAAAGAACTTTTCCGCATCAGGAAGATTCTTTTCTTTCAGTTCCTTTTGCCGTTCCTGCGCCAAGCGCTTCATGACTTCGCCCTGTTCCTTCATCAACTTCTGCACGTTCGCGGCTTCGCTGGCCTTTGCTTCTTGAGCGCCGCCAGGTTGCCAGAGGAGCGCCAACGCAAAAGCCGCCGCGGCCGGCGCCAATGGCAGCAACGACCAGCGGGACATTTTGACTTCGAATTTTTCCGGCACGTGAATCCGCTCCACACGCCGTACTGCGTCTTCCATCAGCGCCTTGCCCGCCGGCGTTTCCAGCATGTCCGGCGTCAGGGCCAGCGAGCTGGAAACACGTTCGCGGAGGGCGAAGCGGCGGTCGATTTCAATCGCGGCGTCGAGCGACCCGCGACGGGACACGAAGGTCCAGACCGCGGCCGTCAACACGCCCGCGACCATCGCCATGGCCGGCCAAGCCCAATAGAGCAGGCCGAGCGGCTGGAACTTGTCCACCACGATCAGAATCGCGGCCACCCACAGCCACGCGAAACAGCACCACGGCGCCAGTCGCAGGAAGCGTTCCAAAGTCAAACGACGACGAGCGGCCGCGACTTGCTTCTGGAGGGTGTCCATAAAACCTGGTCCCAAGTGGCTGTGAGAGTATTGGGGTGACTTTGGGTCCGTACCGATCCACTCCGCATTCTATCGAATAATACCCGGAGAATGCCAACGGGTTTTCACCCACTTTTTTTGGTGGAGGCCAATCCACCGTACAGAGGGGTGCTAACCGGCGCTTCCCGTTGCTATTCGTTAGACGATGCCGGGGCTTGGGCGGATTCGGGGCGGTTCCGCGTTACAGTCAACGCTCGAATCACGGTACTATTAGCAATGCAGTCGACTTGACGGCGAAATCGAGGATCGCATGGCCACTGTGGCGGAACGAAAACCTGAGCAGACCTTGCCCCGGCCGGACGAGCGGCCCGCGGCGGCGGTCGTGATTTACGACGGCGAATGCCGCATTTGCTCTTCGCAGATCGCCCGACTGGCCCGCTGGGATGGCGGCGGTCGGTTAGCGTTTCTGTCGTTGCACGATCCGGAAACCACCGAGCGCTACCCGGACTTGTCGCACGAAGCCTTGATGGCGGATATGTACATCGTCGATCAGGCCGGCCGGCGATATCGCGGCGCCGAGGCGCTACGTTACCTCTCCGCCAAATTGCCGACATTGTGGTGGCTCGCGCCGCTGCTGCATGTGCCGGGCACGCTGCCGATCTGGCAGCGCCTCTACCGCATGTTCGCCAAACGCCGGTATCGCTTCGGAAAAATCGAAAGCTGCGAAAACGGCTCTTGCCGAATCAACGCGTCCTAAGCGACGATAGGCGCTATGCAGAACCAAACTCATCGAGCCGGAAGCGTCAGAGCCCGGAGCGCGCCGCGCGCAACTTTGCTTCTAGCGTTCGCCATCGCCGCCCTCTCGATATTGCCGGCTCTGGCGGAAGAACTCACGCTCGAAAAAATCCCCTTCAACGGCGCTCGGGCGTACGACTACCTTAATCAACTCTGCGACATCGGCCCGCGCGTCACCGCTTCCCGAGGTATGAAGCGGCAACAAGAGTTACTCACCAAGCATTTCGAACAGCTTGGCGCAAAAGTCACGCTCCAGAAGTTCATCGAGCGGCAAGGTGGCGCCGGTCAGAAGACCAACATGGCCAACCTGATCGTCGAATGGCATCCGGAGGCCAAGGAGCGCATCTTACTTTGCGCCCACTACGACACACGCCCCTTTCCGGATCGCGATCCAGTGAAACCGCAGGGCACGTTCGTCGGTGCCAATGACGGCGGCAGCGGCGTGGCCCTGCTCATGGAACTGGGCAACGAGATGCTGAAGCTCAAGTGCAAATATGGCGTCGACTTCGTGTTTTTCGATGCCGAAGAGTTCGTCTATGACGAACGCGAGAAGTATTTTGTCGGTTCGGAGAAGTTTGCGCGCCAGTACGCGCTGCAAAAGAAGACACGAAAGTTTGACTACCGCTGGGGCGTGTTGCTGGACATGGTCGGCGACGCGGATTTGCAACTTCCCCAGGAGCGGAACAGTATCTCCTGGAGCGAGGTGCGGCCGCTGGTCGCGGAGATCTGGGGCACCGCCAAGCGGCTGGGCGTGAAAGAATTCGTCCCCCAGGTCGGCATGGAAATCCGCGACGATCACCTGGAACTTTTCAACACCGGCAAGATTCCGACCTGCGATATCATCGACTTCGACTACGGGCCCGGGCACGGCTACTGGCACACCGAGCAAGACATTCCGGCCCATTGTTCGGCACTCAGTCTGGCGAAGGTCGGCTGGGTGATTTCCGAGTGGCTCAAGACCGCCAAGTAACCTGCCCGGCGCCCCGCCGTCGTCCAAACCGCTTATGGCCATTCTCGCCGGGCTCGCGATGATCGCGCTTTCAATCGGCATGGTCTGGTCGCATTTCCGATCGCGCGGCCTGGCCACCGACCGCGCCCAATTTCGCCGCCGCATCTTAACCAGCGGCCTGCTCGGCCTGATCGGCATCGCGATCGTCACGGGGCAATTCATCATCGCCGCCGTGCAGCCGATACTGTTCGTCGTCTTCTGGCTGGCCGTCCTGACGATGGCGGCCGTCCTCGGCCTGAGCGGCATGACCGATCTGTTCGTGACGCGCGGTCAACTGCGCCGCCGGCAGGAATTGGCCGCCCAGGAAATCCAACGCCTCAAGGCCGAAGTCGCCCAAGCCCGAGAACGCCAACACGAACACGCCCACCTGGGCAACGGGCGCGATCGGACCGAACAGCAGTCGTAGTCACGACTCGCAACGGCGACAACGGGCTGACTCGCAATGCCCGCGGCGGCAACTATAATCGCCGTCGCTCCTCTTGCCGTGAGCGTTCCAGCTTTTCCGCGGAGATCGACGCCAATGTTCCCCAGGGCTCGTCTGACTTTGTTTTTGGTGGTGGCCGCCATGTCCGGATCTGCAAACGCTCAGGAAGATATCCGCGAATTGAAACTCCGCGATTGGCAGCCCAAGTCGATGCTGGTCACGAAGGCGACCGACGTCCCCAAGCCGAAATTCCCGGCCATCGACGTGCATAACCACCTCGGCGGCGGCAAGCAAACGCTCACCGCCGATCGCGTCGCCGGGTACCTCACCGAAATGAACGAGGCCGGCGTGCGGACCGTCGTGAATCTCGACGGCGGTTGGGGCGACAGCCTGAAGGAAACGCTCGCCGCGCTCGACGAAGCGCATCCCGATCGGTTTCTCACCTTCACGCTGATCAACTTCGACGGCCTCGACGCCGAGGACTGGAGCGAGCGCGAGGCCAAGCGTCTGGAAGAAAGTTTCCAAGCCGGCGCGAAGGGGCTCAAATTCCACAAATCGCTCGGCCTCGGCGTCCGCTACGCCGACGGCCGACTGATGCAGGTCGACGACCCCAAGCTCAACCCGATCTGGGACGCATGCGCCAAGCACCACAAGCCGATCATGATCCACGTGGCCGATCCGGCCGCCTTCTTCACGCCGCTCGATCGCTTCAACGAGCGCTGGCACGAACTGAACGAGCATCCCAACTGGCTGTTCTACGGAAGTGATTTTCCCCCGCGCGAAGAATTGCTCGCGCAACTCACGAAGGTGATTGAGACACATCCACAAACGACGTTCATCTGCGCCCACTTCGGCAATGACGCCGAAGACCTGGCGCAGGTCGGGCGCTGGCTCGACGATTATCCGAATATGTTCATCGACATCGATGCGCGGATCTCGGAACTTGGTCGCCAGCCGTATTCCACGCGCAAGTTTCTGATCAAGTACCAGGACCGCGTGATGTTCGGCACCGACACGACGCCGCGACGCGAGGCGTTTCGGATTTACTACCGCTTCCTGGAAACGGACGATGAATACTTCGACGTCGCCGCCAGCCATCACCTGCAAGGTTTCTGGATGGTCCACGGCGTCTTTTTGCCGGACGAAGTGCTCGAAAAGATCTATCACCGCAATGCCGAGCGCATTCTCTTCGGGCGTGACGCGGACCCGGCGCCGGCACGGCCGACGGTCCGCGTCGCGCATGCCGACGATTTCAACATCGAGGCGGCGGACTCCGAGGCCGTCTGGGAAAAGGTCGCTTGGACCGCGCTCACCGCGCGGGCAAATACCGACGCTAAGCTCAAGACCGAGTTCAAGCTGCTTTACTCGGACAAAGGGCTGTACATCCGCATGCGGGCGGACGATCGAAATCTCACGGCCACGATCCGCGAGGATTTCGCCGACCTCTGGTTCGAGGACGTGATGGAGTTCTTCCTCTGGCCCGACGAAGCGCACCCAATTTACTTCGAGTACGAGATTTCGCCGCTGGGCTATGAGTTGCCGATCGTGGTGCCAAACTTCAACGGCAAGTTCCTCGGCTGGCGTCCCTGGCACTATGAGGGCGATCGCAAAATCAGGAAAGTCGTCCAGATCGACGGGGGCGAGCAAACGTCCGGCGCTGCGATCACGGGCTGGCAAGCGACGATGTTCGTGAATTACGAGTTACTCAACCCGTTGCAAAACGTGCCGCCGAAGCCCGGCGCAAAATGGCGCGCCAACTTCTACCGCATGGACTACGACACCGGCCACGCGGAAAGCTGGGACTGGTCCCGCGTGGGCCCGGATTTCCATGAGATCGAGAAGTTCGGAGTGCTGGAGTTCGAATAACTTTGATGACTCAAACTCAAGTCACATTTAGCCCCGAATGGGGCGGCCGACAATAGCCAGGGGTGCGAACCCCTGGAAAACATTCGATAGATATGAGATAGCCCCAACGGGGCGACACGATATCCGCGTCAAATACGTGCCGCCCCGTTGGGACTCTATTCCTGGGCAAATGGCTTGTTTAGATCGCCCTACCCCGCTCCGGCCTTCACCACCTCGCGCAACTCGCGCGGCAGCGGGAAGTGAACTTCCTCCTCGCGGATCGTGCGTGATTCCACCGTCGCGTTGAAGCGCTTGCGGAGGAACTCCACGCAGTCCTCCACAACCAACTCCGGCGCGCTGGCCCCTGCGGTCACCAGGACCGTGTCGTCCGGCTGGAACCAATCGAGCTGAATATCGCGCGAGCCATCGATCAGGTAAGCCCGGCGACCGCTTTCTCGAGCCAACTCCGCCAGACGCTGACTGTTGGAGCTGTTCTGGCTGCCCAACACCAGCACGACGTTGGCTTCTTCGCTCAACTGCCGCACTGCTTCCTGGCGATTCTGCGTGGCGTAACAGATGTCGTCCTTGGGCGGGTTGGAGATCTGCGGGAATTTTTCGCGAAGCCGGTCGATGATCCGGTTCGCGTCGTCGACCGAAAGCGTCGTTTGCGTGAGATACGCCAGCTTGCCGGGGTTCGGCACTTCGAGCCGGTCGACGTCCTCGGGCGATTCCACCAGAATCATCGAGTTCGGCGCCTCGCCCATGGTGCCGATCACCTCGTCATGCCCGGCGTGGCCGATCAGCAGAATCGTGTAGCCCGACTCGGCGTAGCGGATCGCCTCGAGATGCACTTTGGTGACCAACGGGCAGGTGGCGTCGATCGTCCGCAGGCCCCGCGCTGCGGAGGCCTCGCGCACCTCGGGCGAGACGCCGTGGGCGGAGTACATCAACGTCGCGCCGACCGGAACTTCGTGCAGATGGTCGACGAACACCACGCCTTCGCGGCGGAAGCGTTCCACGACATACTGGTTGTGGACGATCTCGTGATAGACGTACAACGGCGTGCCGTAGAGCCGCACGGCCAGCTCCAGGCTCTCAATCGCCATATTTACGCCGGCACAAAAACCACGCGGACCGGCCAAAAGGATCTTCATCGTGCAATTTCGTCGCTGGACCAAGTCGATAGTCTACTAACCGCATGATAGCCCACTCGCTTAACGTCGACGAGACGGTTCGGCGGCAGCCGAATGCCGCTTTCGCGCGGGAACTTGCCCGTTTCGGTCCCGATGCGCCGTCCAGCCCAGCGCCAGGTTTCGCCGAGGCCAGCGCGTATTGTCGGCAATTGGCACAGGCGCACTACGAGAATTTCACCGTCGCCAGTTGGTTGCTGCCCCGCGCGCTCCGGCCGCATTTCCACCACATCTACGCTTATTGCCGCTGGGCGGACGACCTGGCGGATGAAACTTGCTCCTCAGACGAGAGCATTCTCTTGTTGAACTGGTGGGAGCAACAGCTCGACGCGTGCTTTGCAGCAACCGCGCATCACCCGGTATTCGTGGCGCTCACACCGACCATCCAAGAGTTCGCCATTCCGAAAGGACCGTTCGCGGACCTGCTCAAGGCCTTCCGGCAGGACCAGTGGGTCGGCGAGTACCACAGTTTTCCGCAGTTGCTGGAATACTGCCAACACTCAGCGAACCCCGTCGGCCGCCTCGTCCTGCACCTTGGCCGCTGCCACGATGCGGAGCGCGGCGCACTCAGCGATTCTATTTGCACCGGCTTGCAACTGGCGAATTTCTGGCAGGACGTGGCGCGAGACTGCGCGCAGGGACGTTTCTATCTGCCGCGAGACGATCGCGAACGCTTCGGATACACGGACGACGCCTATCGCGGACGGCAATGCAACCCGGCCTTCGCCAAGTTGATGGAATTCGAAGTGTCCCGCGCGGAGCAATTCCTTCGCGCCGGGTTTCCGCTGCTGGATCTCGTCCCGCGCTGGTTGCGAATGGACGTGAGCCTGTTCATCCGCGGCGGCCTGGCAATCCTGGCGGCCATTCGCGAAGAGCGATACAACGTGTGGCAATGCCGACCCACGTTGAGCAAATGGCGCACAGCCAGGCTGTTCCTCGATGCGGCGTTCAATACGAAGGTTTAGCGCCCGAGAAGCTGCGCCATGTCGCCCATTGAAGCCCCAGCCACGCTTGCCGCCAGCTACGCTTATTGCCGTAACGTGACGCGCCGCGCCGGTTCGAGCTTTTACTATCCGTTGTGGCTGTTGCCAAAAGCAAAACGTCGCGCGATGTACGCGCTGTATGCTTTTTGTCGCATTGCGGACGACATCGGCGACGGCCCCGGCAGCAGCGAAGAACGGCGGGAGCGGCTCGACGTCTATCGGCAATCACTGCGTCACGGCACGCCAGCGACACCGGAATTACCGGCGCTTTTCGATACGCTGGATCGTTACGCCATTCCTCGTCTGCGCTTGGAAGAAATCCTCGACGGCGTCGCGATGGACCTCACGCCAAAACGTTATCAAACGTGGACCGAGTTGCAGCAATACTGCTATCTTGTCGCCGGCGCGGTCGGGCTGGCTTGCCTGGCGATCTGGGGCGGCGATCGGCCCGAGGCGCAGTCCGCCGCCATTCGCTGCGGCGAAGCGTTTCAACTCACCAACATTCTGCGCGACCTGCGCGAAGACGCTGCGCAAGGACGCGTGTATCTCCCGCAAGATGATCTCGCCGCCGCCGGTTGTACTGAGCAAAACTTGCTGGCTGGCGCACTAAACGACAACTTGTTGCGCCTGGTGCAATCGCAGACGGAACGCGCCCGCGAGGCGTTCGTCGATGCGGCGGCGCTCCAGCGCTGGTTACCGGACGACAGCCGCGCCGTCTACAGCGCGATGTGGCGGACCTATCGAGAGTTGTTGCACGAGATCGAGCGCCGGCAAGGCGATGTCTTTTCCCGACGCATCCGCCTCGGCCGCGCGCGACGATTGTGGATCGCCGCGTCCGCACTTCGCAACCAACCTCTAATGGAGTCGCTCGCGCAATGAACGACTCGACTCTACGTGTGGCGATCGTCGGCGGCGGGCTCGCCGGACTGGCTGCCGCCGTCGCTTTGCTGGAAGCTGGCTGCGCGGTCGAACTCTTCGAGGCCCGACGACAACTCGGCGGGCGCGCGGCGTCGTTCGAAGATGGCGACGCTGGTCAGCAAGTCGACTACTGCCAGCACGTCAGCATGGGCTGTTGCACGCAGTTAGCACATTTTTGCCGAACCACACAGGTCGACGAACTGTTCCGCGAAGACGACACGCTGCATTTCATTGGCCCGGATGGAAAGCGCTTCGATTTCTCGGCGACTGCCGGCCTGCCCGCGCCGTTACATTTGTTGCCGGGCTTGCTGCGTTTGGATTTTCTTTCCTTCCCGGATCGCCTGCATGCCGCGCGTCTGCTGATGCGGCTGGCGGCCTGGGAACCCGGCAATGGCGCGTTGGAACCGACCGTGGCTGCGTGGCTGGCCGGGAATCACGCGTCGCTGGAACTGACGCGACGTTTTTTCGCCACGGTCCTGGTCAGCGCCCTCGGCGAGACCTTGGAGAACGCGGCGCTCGGCCCGGCGCGGCAAGTCTTTCTCGATGGTTTTATGCGCTCCGCCGCGGCCTGGAAACTCCGTGTCCCACGCGTCCCGCTCCGGGAAATCTTTGATGCCCGCGTAGGAGCCTGGCTCTGTTCGCGCGACGTAACAATTCATCGCTCCGTGCCGATCAGGCAAGTGCGCGTGGAAGATAAGCGATTCACGGCGCTCGAATTCGGCGACGCCTCGCCGCGCGTTTTCGATGCCTGCGTCGTAGCGGTTCCGTGGCGTCGGCTCGCGCAATTGCTTCCGGCGGAAATCGCCGCCGCTTGGCCCGCTCTCGCATTGGCGAAGGAGTTACTGCCATCACCAATCACCAGCGCACATCTGTGGTTCGACCGCCCCATCACCGAATTGCCGCACGCCGTGCTCATCGATCGCTTGTGTCAGTGGGTTTTTCAGCATCGCAGCGAGACCGTCCCCGATAGCGCCGCGCCGCACAATTATGTTCAGGTGGTGATCAGCGGTTCGCATGAACTTGCTCAGCGCAGCAGGGACGACGTACGACGACAGATTCTCGACGACCTGCATGCCGTGTTTCCGGACAGTCGCACGGCGACGTTGCTCGAAAGCCGACTCGTGACTGATCCGCAGGCGGTCTTTTCCGTGCGGCCGGGCTCGGAAAAGCATCGTCTGCCCGCGATCACGCCCATCGACGGACTCTATCTGGCCGGCGACTGGACGCAAACCGGCTGGCCAGCCACGATGGAAGGCGCGGTCCGGAGCGGTTACTTGGCGGCGGCGGCAATGTTACGCGCCGCCGGTCGCGAGCCTCGTCCCCTCATCGGAGATTTGCCGCCCTCTTGGTTGGCACGGCTGCTGTTCACATTCGATCGTCCGAACGCCGCACGACTTCCCGCGAACAAAACATGATCCCGCCGGAGCCCAACTCGCCGCTGGAGATCGAACGGCAACGCAACCGCGCCACTGCCGAGGCATGGTCGCTGTACGCAGAGCATCGGGCCATCGTCACCGAGCAACTCGCCCAGCTCGGCGACGACTCCCGTGATCGCTCGCTCTGTGTGTTCGGCGCGGGAAATCTCAATGACGTCGAACTGCGATGGTTGCTACCGCGATTCGCTGGCATCGACCTCGTCGACTGCGACGCAGAAGCCATGCGTCGCGGATTGGAGCATCAATCCCTCGCTTCCGAGCCAGCCATTCGAGCGATCGGCCCTATCGATCTTTCCGGGCTATTGAGCGCGCTCCCGTCCACGGCGGACGTGCAGGCCCTAATTCACGCGGCGACATCAACGCCCATCGAACTGCCTCGAGCGGACTACGATGTCATCGCTTCGCTCTGCCTGCTTTCGCAACTCGTCGACCAGGCGGCACGAGCCTTGGGACCGGACCATCCGCGGTTGCTCGACCTGATTCAAGCGGTCCGGCAGCGACATCTGCGGTTGCTTGCCGAGCAATTGCGCCCGGGCGGCGCAATGTTGTTGGTTACCGACTTCGTCTCCTCGGATACTTGCCCCAAGTTACTGACGCTCCCTGCGGCAGACATTCCCTCCGCCGCCAGGAACTGGTTGCATGCCGGCAATTTTTTTACCGGCGTGAATCCGCTTGTCCTCCGGCGAGCTCTGACGAACGATCCGGAAATCGCCCCGTCCTGGACCAACGTAAAAATGGTCCGCCCTTGGCGCTGGCAGCTCTCCGCACGGCGCGCTTATGCAGTCTGCGCGCTGACGGCGATTCGCTCCTACCACTGACCCGTCGCGTCAACCCGCGTAGACCGCGTTCGCCGCCGCGATCGAGGCGCCGTGGTCGAACTTGTATCCTTGTTCCGCGAGCAATTGCTCCAGCGCTGCGAGGAACAGCAGCACGTTCGCGCTCCGCGCCCCATAGCCCATCAATCCGATGCGCCAGGCCTTGCCTTTGAAATCGCCGAGGCCGCCGCCGATTTCAATGCCGAAGCGATTCAAGAGCCCGTTTCGAACCGCGGCGTCATTGACGCCCTCGGGCACAAACACGGCGTTCAATTGCGGAAGTTGATGCCCTTCTTGCGCGGCATAGCGAATGCCAATCGCCGCCAGCCCGGCCTTGAGCGCGCGATGCTGCAGCGCATGCCGCGCGAAACTCGCGTCGAGCCCTTCCTCCAGGACCAGTCGCAACGCCTCATGCAGGCCGTAGGTCATGTTGATCGGCGCGGTGTGGTGGTAGACCCGCTCGCTTCCCCAGTATTGCGCAAGCATCGTCACGTCGAGGTACCAGCTCTGCACTTTCGTTTTTCGGGCCAGGATCGTTTCCATCGCCCGCGGATTGAACGAGATCGGCGCCAACCCCGGCGGGCAGCTCAGGCACTTCTGGCTGCCGGAATAGATGACGTCGATGTTCCAGGCGTCGACTTCAATCGGCACGCCGCCGAGCGCCGTGACGGCGTCGACGATCAGCATCGCGCCTGAGTCGTGGACGAGCTTGGCGATTTCCGGAATCGGCTGCCACGCGCCGGTCGAGGTCTCCGCCATCACGATGCCGACCACTTTCGGCTTGGCCTTGGCGAGCGTGTCTTTCAAGTCGTCCGGGGAGAATACCTGGCCCCACGGCCGGTCGATTCGTGTCACCTGGGCGCCGGCTCGGCCGGCAACGTCCGCCATCCGCGCGCCGAACACGCCGTTGACGCAAACGACCATGCGATCGCCCGGCTCGATCAGGTTGACGACGGCGCTTTCCATGCCGGCCGAACCGGTGGCGCTAACCGCCATCGTCAACGGGTTCTCAGTGCGAAACACCTGCCGCAGCATGTCCTGCATCTCGTTCATGAGTTGCAGGTAGTACGGATCGAGGTGGCCGACCGTGGGCGCGGAGAGAGCGGCCAAGACGCGCGGGTGAATCGCGCTGGGCCCGGGGCCCATGAGTGTTCGGACAGGTGGATTCAGCGGCAGTGGCAATTGCGACATGGCTTTTCTTAAAGAAGTCGTTTTCGTTGTACAGCTTCGATGAATCAAAGTCGCCTTTCGCTCCGCGAAAGCGCGCCCTTTCGCGGAGCGAAAGGCGACATTAACTCAGTGGCTCTTTCACTAGCGCGCTGATTTGTTTGAACTCCGGGCTGCCGGCGCGCTCGCACCACTCGAACAGCGCCGCTTCGACCGTGGTGAGCGTAGCGCCGGCAAGTTCCAGGCGTCGCAACCCGGTGTCATGATCGATCGCCCCCCGCGCGCCGACGGCGTCGACGGCCACGTACACGCGGTATCCGGCGGCGATCAAGTCCAGCACTGTTTGCTGAATGCAAACGTGGGTCTCAATGCCCACGACCAGCAACTTGCGAATGCCGCGCTCCGACCATTCTTGGAGCGCTGTCGGGCATTCGCCGCAACTGAAGGCGACTTTGCCGGGGATTTTTCCCAGGCGGCCGGCCAGTTCGGCGACGGTTGGTCCCAAGCCTTGCGGATATTGCTCGGTGCCCGTGGCCGGCACGCCAAGAATCTTTGCGCCGTCGAGCAAGCGGCGAATATTGAACACGATGCGCTCGTGTCCGGGGATCAGGCGAATCAGTTTTTCCTGCACATCAACGACCAGCAACCCCGTATCGTGGCGGGACATTAACTCCGGGCTGCGCGGCAATGCATCAGGGGGATTCATGCCCGACAGGATAGCGTATTCGTCACCGGCAGGCGACGCCGGCCCCGCTCCGCGAAACCCAGCAATTGTTAGTCGTTGAACCTAAGTCCACGCGCCCGGAGATCGCGCAGGAGCGCCGGCGTGTCCGTGTACTGCACCGCATCGATGCCCGCGGCGCGGGCGCCCTCCACATTGGCCGGCATGTCGTCAGCGAAGAATATCTCCTCGGGCGAGACGCCCGCGCGGGCGGCGGCGATCTCATAGATGCGGCGATCGGGCTTCATCACGCCCTCGTCGAAGCTTGTGACGACCACTTCGAAGGCTTCAGGAATCATCTGAAATCGCCCGGAAGCAAAGAACTTGAAATGAGCGCTGCACGTATTGGACAACATGCCTAGCCGTTGTCCGGCTGCCTTGAGCTGGGAGATCACCGGGATCATCGTCAGATTGCTGCGGAAGATGTCGCAACCGGCATGTTCGAGCGCGACCGAATCCGGGCGGCAACCGATCTGTTGGCAAATCAGTTCGTAATACGCCTCGTCGGAGAGCTCACGCGTTTCGCGACGCAGAAACAAACCAGTTTCGTAAACCACTTCCCAGATGCGCTCCGGCGCGACGCCCGCGACCGCGGCCATTTGCCGTGATGCCAGCGCATGGTCGAAGTGCAACAACACATTGCCGAGGTCAAAATAAAGAAAACGTGGCGTCCGGGCGGGCATCTTATCGAATCCGGGGGGAGATACTTCAGTGCGCAATCGTGCCGGGGGCGGCGCAGCGCGGACGCGTACAAAGTGGAGTTGCGTCCTGTTCCTGAGGCGGGACCATCATTTTCGGAGTTCGCCGACGTGCGCCAATGGCCTGCCGATCAGAATGCTCCCACCAAATTGTTTCGGTTTCCCCCCAACGGCAGTAAAATGAGAAGTTGAGAAAACTTGAATTCAACCGCCCTGATGTAGCTTCATGAGGAATTCCAACGGCGAAGCACTCCCCGCGGGCGCTGCACGTCAGTCCGTTGTCCGACAGCTCGCGGTTCTGCTCGGCGCGTTCGTGCTCGCCGGCAATGGCGCCCGTACGGCCTTTGCGCTGGATGAGAGCGTCCGCCGCGTGCATGGCGACGAATCGCGCACGCGACTGGGCGATGGGACGGGCATTATCGTGGGCGTCATCGACTCCGGCATGGATGTCACGCATCCGGCGCTTGCCGGCTGGGACAGCTTAGGGCAACCGCGGCTGGTCGCCGAAGCGAATTTTGTCCGCACGGAACCATCGCAGTCGGCCGACGACGTCTTCGGCCATGGAACTTCTGTCGCGGGCGTCATCCTCAGTAGTGACAACGTGTTCACGGGACTTGCGCCCGACGCACGCTTCATCAATAGTCGGGTCTTGGATAGCCACAACACGTTTCAATCGAGCGATTGGATCATCAACGGGATCGGCTTTGCCGTCGCCAATGGCGCCGACGTGCTCAATCTGAGCCTAAACCTATCCAGCGCCAATTCGCATGGCAATTCACGGCTGGACCTCGTCGCCGATTGGGTCGCCTACGAGCTCCAGGTTCCGGTCGCGGCGTGCGTCGGAAATATCAGCCAGGCGGCGAACGGCAATACCTCGCCCCGGACCCCGGGCGCGGCCTTCAACGTGCTTTCCGTTGGTCGCACCACACGCAATTTCGGATATGAATATGGTCGCGTAGATACCGACAGCGCGCATGGCCCTACGTCCGACGGCCGCAGCAAGCCAGATCTCGTCGCGCCTGGCAATGCCATCACGACGTTGAACGACGATTGGGAAGTGCTGATGAGCGACGCCGACGACTATCGCAGCCAGTCTGGCTGCAGTTTCGCCACGCCGCATGTCACTGGTTTGATTGCCCAACAATTGGAGTACGGCGGCACGAACGGACTGAGCGTCAGTCCCTTGGTGGTCCGCAGCACGTTGCTGAACAGCGCCGAAAAAGTTTACGGACGCCTAGGAAATTCCTGGCAAACGGGGCGTGTGCCAGACGGCGAGGCATGGCGCATTGCCGAGCCGCTCGACCGCGACAGCGGCGCCGGACAAATCGACGGCGCCATGCTGGCGGATCAATACCAGGCGGGGCAATTCGCGCCTGGCGCAGTGCCGGAGATCGGCTGGGATTTGAACGTCATCACCGGCGAAAGCGCTTTAGACTACGCTTTGCCCGATTTATTTTCCGCCGGTAACCACGTCGCTGCGACATTGACCTGGGCGCGTCACGTGCGACGAATCGACCTGAACGGCAACGAATTGGTCGACGCCGCGGATTCCTTTGCTGTGTCCGCGGTGCTCGACAATCTGGATCTCACGTTGTTGCGCGACGGCGTTCCGATCGTCACATCGGGCAGCCTTGTGGACAATGTCGAGCACCTGTTTTGGCGTCTCGACGAACCGGGCGCGTATTCACTCCGCGTGTCGCGCCTGATCGTCGAAGGATCCGGCGACGACGAGCCTTTCTCCTTGGCATGGCGTACGTTCACCCCATTGCCGGTCCCGGGCGACACCAATGGCGACAATCGGGTCGATATCGCCGACCTGAACAACGTCCGCAACAATTTTGGAAGCATGGGGTTTCATGTCTTGGGCGATACCTATCCGTTCGACGGTCGCGTGGGGATCGAAGACCTGAATGCCATCCGCAACGACTTCGGTTTCGCGGCGCCGTATGCCTATGTGCCGGAACCGGGCACGATGTCTCTTCTGGCTGTCTCCATCACAATCTGGCTCGCCTTTTCCAAGTCGGTTTGCCTGCCAAACCGAAAGTCTCGCTAGAACGCCGTATCTCCGCATAAGCTCCATGACATCCATAACTTAGGTGGATGTTTGGCGAACTTCTCAGCGTGGCGGCGACTAGGAATTGCTAGCGGATTGTTAGCGAAGCCTTAGATTCGGCCAAAGTGATTGACTTGGCGCGGTTTGCTGACATAAATGACATTGGCGGAGCAGAATAGAAATATCAGGATTGGGGCATTCACATCGTTTCGACAAGTCCGCAGTCCAGGGTTCGGGCGCTACGCCGATTCCTGGCGGGGTCAACCCCCATGTCAAGCCGCCCATCATTGCTCAAATCACCGCCGTTCCCGCCGGAGCAGGAATCGCTGCGTTCCGAGTGGCGCAACCTGTGCTTCGCGCTGGAACGGCTTCAGGCTGACGCGCTGTTGGCGAACACAAGCAACAAGTATGAGTTCGCCAAATCGTACGCGGTCTTTGGCGCTGGCTTCGACGTGCTTTACGAAGAGTTGACGAAACGGGCCGAACGCGGCGACTTCGAGTTCTTCGTCGATCGGGGCATGGCCGAGTCGTTGATGACCTTTCCGCTCATCGAGCGGATGCTGGCCGATTGGTTCGGCGCCATCGCTTCGAAAAAGTCGCGATTGGATGAGGCCTTCTCGATTCGCTACGGCGAAGACATCGACGAATTCCTGGTGAACCCGCGCCATGCCGCGAAACTGGCCCTGGCCGCGCCGCTCGATTCCGCGGACGCCTTGCTCAAGATGCCGCCGCTAGTCTCTCACTAGCGCGGCCTTCGCCGCCCGCGACGTTTCGTGCGGATTGTGCGGCGATTTCCTTTCTCGGTTGCCAATTTGGCAGCAACGCTGCGCATACCACTTCTTGCCGTTGCATGCGTTCTCCATTCGACTTACGTCGACGCCACGGCATTGCGACGCACTTGGCACGGACTTTGCAATTTGGTTTTCCAGTGATAGTCGCGCTCCATCCGCGAACTCACTGCGGGGACGCTCAACTCGCGCGGACCAAAACAATGTCTTGGGAGGATCGATTCATGAACGGTCGACGTGTGCTTTCGCAGCCGCTCGGTCAACTCCGCGACGAAGTTGACCGCCTGTTTAACGATTTCATGGGAGGCCTGTCGCAATTCCCCACGCCTTCGTTTGCCAGCCGGCGCGGCTTTCCGGCGCTGAATGTCTGGGAAACGCCCGACGCCGTTTTTGTCGAGGCGGAATTGCCCGGCTTGGACGCCAAGGATCTCGATATCGCCGTCGTCGGACGCGACCTGACGCTCAAAGGCGCTCGGCAGAGCGCCGCTGACGAGGAAGTGACGTACCATCGACGCGAGCGCACCGTCGGGGATTTCACGCGGCATTTGAAACTGCCGACGGAAGTCAACGCCGACGCGGTCGAAGCTTCGCTGCGCGAAGGCGTGTTGCAAATCAAACTGCCCAAGGCCGAAGCCGCGCGCCCGCGGAAAATCGCCATTCACGCCGGCTGAGCGCTTGCCTCCGCCGCAGTTCCATCCCACATAACTTTCTCAGGAGCAGCCACATGTCCGTGGAAAACACGCAACAGACATCCGCTGACGAGCCGCTCTCTCGAGCGGAATTGACCCGCAGCGGCCAGTTTTACCGGCCCAATGTCGACATCTCCGAAGGTCCGGAGGAATTGGTCGTCCACGCCGACATGCCTGGCGTGCGGAGCGAGGACATCGATATCGATTTCAAGGAAGGCTTGCTGACCATTCACGGTAAGGTGCAACAGCGCCAGGCGGAAGGCACGCACTACGTGCTGAACGAATACGGCATTGGCGATTTCCGTCGCACGTTCCAAGTCAGCGAGCAAATCGACGCGGGCAGGATCAACGCCGCTTACAAAGACGGCGTCCTGACCCTGCGATTGCCGAAACTGGAACGCGTCAAACCGCGCAAGATCGCCGTCCAAGTCAGCTAAGTGCACACGCAGAAGAAATAATGCGATGGGTGCCACTGGCG
>JAWXBP010000082.1 GCA_034440135.1 Planctomycetia bacterium | reverse complement strand
GGCGTTCAGGGCGAGCAAGTTGGTTTGCTCGGCGATGTCTTGAATGACGTTCACCACCTGGCCGATGGCCTCGGCGGCGGTGCTGAATTCGCGGATCTGTTCGTTGCTCCGCTGCACCAGTTCCGCGGCGGTGCCGACGACGCCAGCCGACTCGACCGAGCTACCAGCAATGCCGGCGATCGAGCCGTTCATGAGGCGGACCGATTCCGCCATGATGTTCATGTCGTCGGCCATGCGCTCGGTCGACGAAGCCATGTGCTTCATGTTGCTCGACAATTCCTCGACGGCCGAAGCGACGGAGCTCGCGCCGAGCTTCGATTCCTCAGCGCCGGTGGCCAGCGCCCGCGCGGTGCTGGTGAGTTCGTTTGCGGACACGCAGACCTTCGCCGAACCCGTGAGGATGCGGCCGATCGTCGGTTCGAGTCGATCCATGAACTTGTTAAACCACTTGGCGACTTCGCCCAATTCGTCGGGGGACGATTCCAGCCGCAACGTGAGATCGGCTTCGCCTTCCGCGATGCCGCGCAAACGGTCGCGCAGTATGGAAACACGCCGCAGGATCGATCGCGCCAACCGGTAGGCGAGGCCGCTGGAAACGGCCAAGGTCACCAGCATGGCGCCGGCGAGCGAATAGAGCAGGCGATCGGACGCCGCGCGCGTCTCGCGGGCTTCCGTGAGCAGCCGTGAGGCAAGTCCGTCGTCGACTTCCTTCAAAAGATTGATTTTGGCGGTGATGGTATCGAACCACTCGGTTGCTTTGACGCCGAAGCCGCCTGTGGCGTGTGTGGCGATGGCCTTCTGGCGGAATTCACCGACGTGGACCACGCAAGGCGCTTTCAGTTTCTCGCTCAATAACTCGCGATCCTGCGCGGACGAGTGATTGGCGAACTCGGCCAGGTACGCGTCTTGCAGGGCGACGAGTTGTTGGAATTTTTCGTACATGCCGGGGCCAAAGCTGTCCTGAGCAAAGGTGTTGGACAGCACGGCGCGTTCGATGCCCGCGCGTTCTTTCGATTTCAAGAAGCTCGTATAGGCGCCAATGCGAATGGCAATGGGACCATCGCCCGTTACGGTGGCCGCGCGGCCGATCACGTCTAACAAACTAGTGTTAGCGCCGGTGTAGTAGCCAATCGCTTCGGGGGCGGGGATGTCCAGTGCGGAGACGCGTTTGCGCACGTCCGTCAGTTTGTCGAGCGGTTTTAGGGCCTTGGTCAGTTCGGCACTGAACTCGGCGCCGAAATCGTCGGCGGAAATGGTCGCGAGGAACCCGTTCAACTGCTTAAGCTGTCCATCCGTGGCGGTGCGTTGCGTCTGCAAGCGCGCGCGGAATTCGTCGCTCTTGTTGCCGAGAAACCCGGCCGTCGTGCCGCGTTCCTTTTGTGTTTCATGGACCAGGGAGCTGATCCGCGTGGACAACTCGGCCAGGGTGACGATGCGATTCATCTCCTGCGAGTGCCGCCAACTGCTCCAGACGCCGGCGGTGCCAAAGGTCATGGCGGCGATCAACGGCACCAGCAGGGCGATGATCAATCGGGTGCGAATCTTCATGGTTTCAGCTCCGCGCCACGGTCGGCGCTTTCCGCGGGGAATGGAGGAACGCTTGGGGCTCAGTCAATTACCCCGGGAGTACCCTACGTCATCCCTCAAACGGCCGGTGCCAATTGGCACACTTCGCGAAACCACAATTCCGCATGGCGAGGACCGTTGCAATCTGCGCAGAACGATTGTCCAGGAATGGCGCAAGAGTGCGCGCATTCCCACCTTTTCCTAAGTGAGGATCGACCAGCGCTCCCAACTCGGCGGCGATGGTTACGGCTTCAACTCAAAGCACATCAGCTTGTCGTCTTCGCGCAGATACAGTCGTCCGTCGAAGATGACCGGGTGCGCCCAACTGGGACGCTGTCCGCTCCCGGGAACTTTGAAGCTGCCGACTTCCTTGAAGGCGGCGGGCGAAGCTTGGACCAAGGTCATGGTGCCGTCGGCATAGCGCACGTAGATGTGCCCGTCCGCGGCGACGACGCTGGCCGAATTGCGCCCTGTGCCGCGCGATTTCCAGACGATGCTTCCGGTCATCAGCTCCGCGCAAAACGGAATGCCCTTGTCGTCCGAGTCGCCGTAGAGATAGTCGCCCACCAGCACGATCCCGCCGTGCTTGTTGGCCAGTTCTTTGTTCAGCCCGTAGATTTCCTCCACCGTGACCGCACCATCCACATCGCCCACTTGCCGCAGTAGGGCGCCGCCGCGGCCGTAGCCGGCGGCGAAGAAGACGAGGTCGCCGCGGACGATCGGCGTGGGAATCACGGCCGTGGTTTGATCGATGTCATAGGTCCAGAGGAGTTTGCCGTCTTCAGCGCGGACGCCCATCGCGCCGCTGCCCGTGGTTTGCACGTAAACGCGCGTGCCGCCGATCTCGGAAATCACGATCGACGCGTGGCCGGCGCCGCGGTCTTCCGGACGGGAGCACGACCAGATCACGTCGCCGGTCAACTTGTCGAGCGCGACCATGGTGTTCGCTTCGGCGCCGGGGGTGCAAACGAGCTTATGTCCGTCGATCAGCACCGCTTCGCTGTAGCCCCAGCCGTCGGCCTTGTCGCCGCCGAACTCGGCTTTCAAATCCTTGCGCCAGACTTCGTCGCCGCGGTCGTTCGCGCAGATCAGCACGCCATGCGCGGTCAGTACGTAAATGCGATTCGCGTCGACCGTCGGTGTGCTCCGCGAGCCCTGCCACGAGGGATCGCCTTCATTCCAGGCTTCGCCGGTTTTCGTTTTCCAAAGTTGCTGGCCGTTCGCCAGATTGAAACAGAGCAAGTACTCGTCCTTGTCTTCGGCGGTCGAAGGGCCGTCGCCCATCGTGTAGATCCGCCCGCCGGCAATGGCCAGGCTGGCATAGCCGCGACCCGCTCCGGCAGATTCCCAAACCAAGGCCGGTCCGGCTTCCGGCCATGCGGTGAGCAGCCCCGTATCCGGCGCCACAGCTGTCCGCTCCGCTCCACGAAAGGTCGGCCAACCGTCGGCGGGCGTCGCCGACCGAACGGTGGAGGCCGAACCGGCCAACAACAGACCGCAAAGCGTGAATACCGGGACAGCCAAACGCATAGAGTAACTCCACGTTGAATTTGAGCGGAATGCCGCCATCGCCCCAATTCTAACAGCAGGAATCTGCCAATAACACCAACCCGGCGTGCCGCCGGGCGGGCGGATGGATTCGGCCAGCGGCCCGCTTTAGCATTCGGACGGTGCAAAACCAGGCAACCTAGCCTCCGCATTTTCCCGCCGGCAGCACCGTTGCGATCTGAAAAACCGTTATGATCCGCAGTTTCGTTTTAATTCCCCCCAGCGATACATCCGACAAACTCAATTAGGGACTTGTGCGGCACGTCTGGAATTCAGGCGTGGCGCACCCGCGTGAAGATTGGCTCGCGGCGTCCCGGGTAGGACGGGTGTTGTTCAAGTGCTGCAATACACACACGCCGCGTAGCTGCCGTGAGGTCACGGTCGCGGCACCGAGGGGGAGCAACGATGAATCGACGGGTATTTGCCTGGGCGGCGGTCTGCGCCGTCGCGGTCGGGGTTTCGTCTTCGCACGCGGTCGCTCAGACCGCCAAACCGCGCGGCGTGCGCCCACTCCCGAGCGGGCGGGGACAAGTCGCCAAGGAAGAGACGGCCGAGCCCGCGCCGGCATCTCCCGTGAAACAGCGCCGCGTGAAGGTGCCGAGCATCGCACAGCCTGACGGCGTGCGGCCGTTGCCGAGCGGCCGCGGCCAGGGCGCCGGAGTCGTGCGACAATCGCAATCGTCGCAGCCGCAACGCATCGCGCGGGCCGTCGAAGCGCGCGAACCCATCGACGACCATTACGACGAAGGGGAGTTGGCGGCGCACTATGAAGATGCGGCTGCCGAGCCCGCGGAATACTACGACGAGCAAGTCCAGCCATCGGGATACTACGACGAAACCGCGTCGGAGAACCCTTGGGTGGACGAGTCGGAGATGATGGCCGAGGAGCCGATGTACGACTCGGGACCCTCCCTGCCAATGCAGCGCGATTTCCCCTGGTGGGTGCGCGGTGAATACATCGGCTGGTGGGGCAAGGGCATCGACCTGCCGGCGCTCGTCACGACTTCACCCGCCGGAACGGGAGCTGCGCGGGCGGGGTTGCTTGGCGACCCAGGCACGCAAGTCTTATTCGGCGACGACAGCTACGACGAAGACTTGCGCGGCGGCGTGCGATTCACCGCGGGTTACTGGCTCGATCACGGGCATTGCCAAGGGATCGAGGGATATGTCTTCGCACTCGGCGAAGAAACACTTTCCTACAGCAACGCCTCGCAAGGCGGGTTCCCGATCTTGGCGCGGCCGTTCTTCAACGCCGATCCAGCGGTGCAGCAATATGTTGCCCAACTGTTGTCGCATCCGGACGTGGCGAACGGGCAGTTCGATTTCGACTTCAAGACTGAGACGACCGGCGCCGGTATTTTGCTTCGCACCAATGCGGCCCGTTCGTTCGAGCACAACGTCGATTTCCTGGGCGGGTATCGCTACACCAAGATCGAAGACAACCTACGGATCGACGACATGTTGACCTCGACCGCGGTCGGCGGCAACGTACCGCTCGGCACTGTGGTCGCCGGGTTCGATCAAATCGACACGAACAACGAGTTCCACGGCGTCGACCTGGGCATGCAGGTCGACTTCAAGAAAAACCGCTGGACGATCTCGTTCCTCGGCAAGTGCGCACTCGGCAACATGGCGCAGGACATTAACATCGACGGTTCCACGACGGTCACCGTGCCGGGCGCCGGATCGAGCACGACGGCTGGCGGCTTATTGACACAACCGACGAATATCGGTGAGTTCTCGCGCGATAAGTTCACGGTGGTGCCGGAGGCCAATATCAACGCCCGGTATGTGCTGAATTGCCGCTGGACGGCGCTCTTGGGATACAACTTCATTTACTGGAACAACGTGGTTCGAGCGGACGACCAGGTCGATTTCCGTGTCAACACCACGCAAGTCGGCGGCACGCTGTTCGGCCCGGGCCAGCCGGAGATGGAGTTCAAAGAGACGAACTATTGGCTCCAAGGCGTGAACGCTGGTTTGGAACTTCACTTCTAAAGTTCCAGCACGCGGGCCGGCTGATTGAGCGCCGCCAGTCGGGTCGCGTCCGCCTGCCGTACGCAGACGCGCTCGATGGAGGTGGCGCGTCCCGTGGCAGGGTCGACTTCAACCAGTGCGCCGCAGATCCGCGGATCGCCTTGGGCGACTTCGAAATGCGTGGGATTGAACGTGATCGTGGTTTCGATTACTCGGTCATACCGGCGGCCGAGCACGCTGTCGTACGGGCCGGTCATCCCGACATCGCACTGGAAGGCGGTGCCGCCAGGCAAGACGCATTCATCGGCCGTCGGGACGTGCGTGTGCGTTCCCAGTACCGCGCTCACGCGGCCGTCGAGATAGCGCCCGAGCAGTTGCTTGTCGCTGGTGGCTTCGGCGTGAAAATCGACGATCCGAATTTTCACCTCGGCCGGAATGGCCGCCAATACGCGATCGGCCGCTTTGAAGGGGCAATCGACCGGCCGCATGAACACGCGACCGAGCAGGCTCAGCACCGCTACTTGTTCGCCGTCTTTCGTGGTCACCACGGCGAACTCGCGGCCCGGCGCGTCGGAAGGAAAATTTGCCGGCTTGACGATGTTCGATTCTTTTTCGAGTACCGAGATGATTTCGTTCCGGCGGTAGATGTGGTCGCCGAGCGTGATGGCATCGACGCCCGCGGCGAGCAATTCCCGGTAGATCGCCGGCGTAAGTCCGGAACCGCCGGCCGCGTTTTCGGCGTTGGCGATGATCAGATCTAAATGGCGTTCTTCGCGCAATCCGCGCAGCGCCTGCTGCACGATCTGCCGGCCCGGTTTACCCACGATGTCGCCGATGAGGAGGATGCGCATGTCTCGAAATTCTCAGGCGGCGATCGGCGCGGTAGTCCGGGTTGCTGGGACGTTCACTGCGGGCAAACTACTTGGCAATTTCCACGTGACGCGATTCCCGCAGCACGGTGACCTTGATCTCGCCGGGATAGGTTAACTGTTCCTCGAACGCGCGGGCGATATCGTGACAGATCTTCGCGGCCGACGCGTCGGTCGTCTCATGGGCGTGGACCAGTACGCGCAACTCGCGCCCGGCTTGAATCGCGAACGCCTGGGCGACGCCACCGAAGCTGGTGGCGATCTTTTCCAGTTCTTCCATCCGTTTGATGTAGCGCTCCAACGTTTCGCGACGAGCGCCGGGGCGTGAAGCGCTGCACGCGTCGGCCGCGGCGACCAGCACGGTGTACGGATTCTCGATCCGCAAATCGTCGTGATGGCCGAGCGCGGCGTGGACCACTTCGGGGCGTTCGCCATAACGCTTGAGCAAGTCGGCGCCGATCCGCGGATGGCCGCCTTCCGCTTCGTGATCGGCGGCCTTGCCGATATCGTGCAACAAGCCGGCCCGCCGGGCGAGCCGGCCGTCCATGCCGATTTCCTCGGCCAGCATGCTGGTGAGGAAAGAGACCTCGATCGAATGTCGCAGCACGTTTTGCGTGTAACTGGTACGGAAATGCAGCCGTCCCAGCAAGTAAATCAACTTGGGATTGAGCCCCTGCACGTCGGCTTCTTGCGCGGCCTCTTCGCCGAGTTTCTGCACGCGTTGTTCGAGTTCCTTCTGGGTTTCAGCCACGACTTCTTCGATCCGCGAAGGATGGATGCGGCCGTCAGCGATTAGTTTGTTGAGCGAAATCCGCGCGACTTCGCGGCGCACGGTGTCGAAGCCAGAGACGATCACGACGCCCGGCGTATCGTCGATGATGACGTCGACGCCCGTAGCTTTTTCGAAGGCGCGGATATTGCGTCCTTCGCGGCCGATGATGCGTCCCTTCATATCGTCGTTCGGGATGTCGACCGTGCTGGTCGTCGACTCCGCGGTATGCGACGCCCCGTAGCGCTGCATCGCGGAGATCAACAATTCTCGGGAACGACTCTCCGTGGTCTCGTGGAGCTGGCGTTCGAATCGCTGAATGAGCGCGCCTTGCTCGTGCTGCAGTTCGCGCTCCAGCGCGTCCAACAGCCGGGAAGTGGCCTCTTCACGCGACAGGCTGCTGATTTGGTGCAGCGTCTGGCGTTCCAGCTCCAGCATCTTGCTGAGTTCTTCGTTCCGACGATTCGCCTCGTCCATTTTCTCGCTCAGACGTCGCTGGTTCGCCTCGACCATCTTTTCCTGCTTGCGCACCTGGTCGGTCTGCTGGTCGAGCGAGTCCTGACGTTTGTCGAGCGCTCGCTCGCGCTCGTGAAGTTCATGCCGGACCGCGGCGTGCTTCTGTTCCACCTCGGCCAATTGCTGGATGGTGCGTTCCTTGAGCGCCAGTTCGGCCTCTTTGCGCCTATTCTCCATCTCCCGTTCGGTCCGCTCCAACAACTGCTGGGCCTGGGACTCGGCGTCCTTGAGGCGCAGGCGATCGATCATCTTCAGAATAAAGATGCTCAATCCGGCGGCCGCCAAGGCGGTGACGAGAATAATCACAACTTGCTGGGAGGTCACGGTGCGGCTACTCCTTGCGTGGCGGGTATCGCCGGGCGCTTCATCGCGCCACGGCCGCCGCGACTCGTGGCGAGCGCGGCGCAGCCCAAACTCAACCGATCGCTTGAAACGGATCGACTGCCAAGAAGCGCGCAACTCAGGCGCCAGTGGGCGCGACGCGCGAACGATTCGACCGCCCAACTTGGGCGGGAATCACAACGAGAATAAACGCCGATTCGGTCAGCGAAACAATCAGAACCGGCGCCGCCAGCGCAGACGCCCCTCGCCGGGACGCAACGAGCGCGCACGCTCGCCGCGGAAAGCTAAGGGACGTGGAATTTGCCTGGGAACAAGTGTCGCCAGATACGAGCCGCATCGCGAGGGTTCGGTACGCCGTGAGTCAGATTCCGTCGAGCTGTCGCGCTCGTCGGCAGGGAGACGCACCGGTTCCATTTGAGGGACGCGTCTGAGGTCGTTGATCAGCTCGCACAGGGCTTTTAGCACGACCAGGAGCAGATACATCGCTGGAACAACTCCCGCGCAAAAATGCAATTTTTCCGCCAACCGAATCAGAGTCAATTCACCGTGTCGCGCGCCTCGCCTCCGCGGCGTCCACTATCGGCCACATGCTTCGCGAAACGCTGGCAAACGAACGTCAAATGATCTCTGTCCCCATCTTACCAGTGCCGACCGTTGCCGCAAGCGTCTCCGGGGCTGTTTGTTTCGTGATAAGATGCTTGGCGGTGCACAGTTAGCGCAATCCTTTACCCCGATGCCAGAAAAACCTCCGTTCCTTGATCGACTTAGCGCTTCATGGCCCCCTAGCGAGTGGTGGGAGTGCGGAGCCGTCGTCGCGGTCTCCGGCGGCGCCGACAGTGTAGCCCTGGTGCGCGGAATGCAGGCCGTGGCTGGCTCGCAATCCGAGGCGATTTGCGTCGCCCATCTGGATCACGGGCTGCGCGGCGAAGCCGGAGTCGCTGACGCCGAATTCGTACGGCGATTGGCCGACGAACTGTCGCTCCAGGCGGTGATCGGGGCGGTCGACGTGCCGAGTGAACGTCGCGGTGGCGAGGGAATCGAGGCGGCGGCGCGCAGAGCACGCTATCGATTTCTACGTCGAACGGCCGAAGCTCGCGGGGCTCGCTTCGTGGCCGTCGGTCACACCGCCGACGATCAGGCGGAGACGGTGCTGCACCGACTCTTGCGCGGCTCTGGCCTGCAGGGCCTGGCTGGCATGTCCCGTGCGCGGTCGCTGGGTCCGGCGGTCTCGCTTGTCCGGCCGCTGTTGGAGTTCAGGCGGCGGGAACTCCGCGAATACCTGGCCGGGATCGGACAACCGTGGCGCGAGGACCGTACCAACGACGACCAACAATTCACGCGGAATCGGCTCCGGCGTCGGCTCTTGCCGATTCTGGAGCAGGACTACGGCCCCAACGTCGTGCCTGCGATCTGCCGCACTGCCGCGATGGCGACCGAGGCGCAGACGATCCTGTTGGCAGTTGCCCACGGCTTGGCAGACGAGGCGACGTCCCGTCAGGAAGCGTCGCTCGTCGTCGTTCGTTGTGGTGCCTTGGCCGGCGTGTCGGCGCTGATAATTAGCGAAACGCTGCGCATTTTCTGGCGCCAACAACAATGGCCGGAACAAAGCATGGGCTTTTCGGAATGGCGGGTGCTGACGGCGATTGTCCAGACGCCGGGCGAGGTCGCCGCGCGCATGCTGCCCGGCGGGATCCGCGCAGAAAAAAAGGGCGATGAGCTTTGGCTCAGCCGCCCTTGAGACAGTCGATTTTTGATGGGCCTACGCCTTTTCGGCGGGCTTTTCCGCGATTGGCTTTGCGGGCGTCTTGGCTCCCTCCGCGGGCGGCGCTACGAACAGCCGCTTGTCCAGTTCCGGGATCAGGTCTTGAATGAACCGGAACGCCGTACTGCCTTCCAAATCTTCGCCGGGACGCACCTGGCTGATGATATAGAGCTTGTACAGGGCCGGCAAACCCCGCAGGCTCCAACGCGCGTAGGTCGGGGAGACCCAGTCGCCGTCGTAGTTCCAACTCCAAAAGATCCGCAGGCGCTCCAGCTTCTTCTCATCTTCCAGTTTGAAGACCGTGGTGTTGAAATTCGCCACCGACGTTTTGGTCTTCGTTTCGTATTGCTCGACTTCCTTCTCCTGGTTGTAGCCGGCGGCCACGTAGCATTGCGTCGGCTCGTGCTTGGCGATGTTGCGGAAATTGCCGCACACCAGCATCACGGTTACCGATTCGTCGGTACGCGGGTTACGGTATTCGCGCGAAACATAACCGACGATGCCGGCGACCTCCTGCTCCTGGGCGTTCATCGGGTGGTCGACGGCTTCCCACTCGCCGATCACCTTGGGCACGCGTTCCAGGTTTTGCGCGAACTCCTTGACGATCTGGCTGTCGGATTTCGCGCCGAAGCGATTCGTCCAGTAGCCTTGCACGATCGACGAGGCGATCACCATCACCGCCGCGACGCCCACGGGAATCCAGAGCGCGGTTTGCTTGTTCATGTTGTGACTCGGGGAGGGGCCGGGGTGGCTGGTCGCGGCTGTCGAAAGTGGCGCCCCGATGGGGCTTGGGATTCTGGTTTGCCTCTATTTCCAGGGGTTGTCACCCCTGGCTATTGTCTGTCGCCCCTATCGGGGCTAGTAGCAATCAAGCGGCGGCCGGCTGCATGTCGATCAGGCGGCGGTGGCTCTTTTGTGCTTCACCGTTCACCACGGCGCCCATCACGTTGATGCCGACGCCTCGCAGGCGTTCGACGGCGTCGAACACCTTGGCGCCTTGGCTGACGTCCTTGAGGACCGAGACGATCGTGGCGTCGACATGCTGTCCGATCGAGAGCGAGTCCGCCACGGTCAACACCGGGGCCGAATCCAGCACGATGAAGTCGAACTCCGGCCGCAGGCCATCGAGCACGCCGCCGATGGCATCCTTGGCCAGGGCTTGCACTGCTTCGCCGTCGCAACGGCCGCCCGGCAGCAGCCAGAGGCCGGGCAGACGGGTGGGGCGAATGGAATCGTCGAGTTCCAGTTCGCCGCGGAGCACTTCGCACAAGCCCGGCTCGGCCGGCATGTCGAACAGTTCGTGCAGCGACGGGCTACGGATGTCGGCGTCGACCAGCAACGTGCGGCGTCCGCAACGCGCAAGGCTGGCTGCCAATTGGCTGGCGACCGTGGTCTTGCCTTCCTGATCGACGGCGCTGGTGACCATCACGATCTTGGTGCCGTCCATGCTCGTGGCGTGCAGCAGCAGGGTCCGCACGCGATCGATCGATTCATTCAGGATCGTCGGCAACATGACGTCATTGTTGCCTGCCAGGCAAGGCAACGCGCCCACGACCTTCATGCCCAAGCCGTCGGCCACTTGCGTGGCGGTGCTGATGCGGCGGGCTTGGAATTCCCCGTACGTGATGGCGAACATCGTCAGTCCGAACGCGCCCACCGAGCAGAGTCCGGTGAGGAAGTACTTGAAGATCCACTCGTTCCCCTCGGGCTTCTGGGCGGACATGACCAATTTCACGCGGGAATTGTCGCCGGAGAGCTCCAAGGTCATCATGCGGAGCTGATTGTCCATCTCCTGCCATTGCATACGGAGCGTTTCCACCTCCTGCTTGATACCCATCAAGTCGGCGGAGTTACCGCCCAAGAGATTGAGGTCTTCGGACATCTTCTTGCCTTCCGCTTGGAGCGAGGCAAGCTGCGCTTGCAGCGATTTCAAACTGGATTCGGCATTTCGCTGGTCGATCTCCAGCGCGCCCTTGGACGTGCCGATCATGAACTCCTGGGCCTCCTCAGCGGCGTCATGACGCAACTCGTCCATTTGGGCTTCGATGTCCGCCTTTTGCTTCGTCAAACCTTGCACCCGCGGGCTATTGGGGTCGGGAATCACCGACATTGTTTGCCGGATCGACTCGTCCACGGATTGCATCGACATCTGCAGCGACTGGAAACTTGGGTTGTTCTTTAAGACCTGTTGCAGGGCGTAAGCGCTCGGCTCGGCGTTTTCCGCTTTTTCCTTCACGGCCTTGAGCTCTTCAATCTTCTGGCTGGAACCGATGATTTCGCGTTGCATGTCCTGCTCCTCGCGGCGGAGGGCCTGCAACTCGTTCATCATGATCTGCATTTGAAACTGCACGGCGTCGGAACTAGCGGCCTTCAAGTCTCGGCTGAGGTTGAGTTCTTCTTTAGACTTCTGAGCGAGCTTGGTGGTCGTCGTCGAGAGTTCTCGTTGCAGCGTATCGCGCTTGCTTTGCTTGAACTGCCGTTCCTTGTCCAAGACTTCCTTGGTGTAGGCGTCCTTCACGGCGTCGACCAACTTGACCAATTCGTCGGCGTTCTCGCCCTTCATGCGGATGCGTAAAATGTCGCCGCCGCCCGGGTAGTCCACCATGATCTCGTCGTTGAGAAACCGCACCTGATCGTTGCGATTCGCTTTGATGCTCGGCAACTGCGCGATTTCTTCGCGCCGCAGCGCCGCCTGGAGCACCAGCGGGCTCTTCACCAGGGTCAGCTGCGATTTCTTGAACAGGTCGTGCTCGTCACGGCTGCCGCGGCCGCTGGCACCATCCATGATGTCCCCTTTGTCCTGCTGCTGCACCTCGAACAGGGCCTGGACTTCGTAATCGGCCGGAATCAAGAACCAGGCCAGCGCCGCCACGGCCAAGGAAGCGACGAGGCCGCACGCGAGGGCCGGCAACCAGCGACGCCGCAGGGCGTGCAACAACGTGATTGGGTCGGGGCCAGACGTCAAAAACGACGGCCGCACCGGCGCGGCGCCCGGCCAGGCCAAATGGCTGGGCATGGGATACATCGGCCCGATGGGCACAAGCGTGCCGGCGCCATTTCCGGCGCCGTCCGCGGATTTCGAGGGCACTACGCTAGTCCCTGGAGCGTCGCTGGATTGCGGAGGTAGCACCTGTCGAGTCTCCCAAAAGTGAGCAGTTCGATGAGCGGTTCAATCGCCGAACGATCGGTTCTCGAGGTTTCGGCCCGTCGACAGGTCGTTCGCAACCGACATGCCAGGCCAACGCCTAAGTACCGAAAAATGCCGTAAGTCCTCTCGCGTCTATCGTTTCTTCGCCTTCGTGGCACCGGCCGTACTATTCCGAATGTTGATTCTACGCAACGTCCCGGTGGTGGTTCATCAACATCCGCTACGCCCCTGAGCCTTTCAACTTCATGGCCGGCTTCAGGCCCACGGCGCCCAGCTTGGGTTTCGCGGTTTCCACGGTGATAAACAGGTTGTCGAGGATTTGCAGGAACAGGAACAAAAACCCGAGGGCAATGATTGGCATGATGTAGCCGGCCAGATCGTGGAACACGGCCTGGGCGGAGTCTCCCAAGTCGAAGCTGTAGAGGATGGCGGTCACCACGATGCGGATCATGTTGGTGATGATGGCGATCGGCAGCGCGCTGGCGACAACCAACAGGCGCATCCACATCGGCCGCTCGATCAACAGCGCCACGCCGACCGCCATGGCCAGGAAGATCGTGGCCATGCGGAGGCCGCTGCAAGCGTCGACGACGTTCAGGTCCTGGCCGAGCAACTTGATGGTATTGCCGGTGCGGTACGAAGCGATGCCCAACGTCTGCACGCAGAAAGTGCTGGCGATCGTGGCGAACTTGTTCATAGGAACCAGCAACGCCCGGTTCAGAAAGCCGGGCAGCGGGTACATGAAAATCATCATGCCCAGTCCTGGCCCGGCCCAACGCAAAATCTTCACGCCCCCCACGAGCAGGAAGACGCCAATGATGCAGGGCAAAAACGCCACCATCTCGATGTAGGGAACGCCGAGATAGGAGGCGAACAGCCAGGTCCCCAGCCCGAACGCCAGGAGCGCGGCGCCCGACCAGCGTTCCCAAGTGGGCACGTCGCCAATCGGTTCCCAGCGCAGGTAGAACCAGACCAGGGAAAATAAGGGCACCAAATAGCCGTGCGAGTACTGGGGATCGGACCAATAGTCCGACAGGTCGAAAATCGTCTTGCCGAAGCCAATCAGCAGCAGCACGCTGAGGCCGATCAGCATGGAAAACGGCAAGATTTGATCCGGATCGGTGATGCTGCGCTGGGCGGTCGCAGGCGCCACGGCAGCGGTCGCGGGTTTATTCATGGAGGCGAATCACTGTTAGTGGGGAAGGAATGCCGACGCTGAATAGCGAGGAACGGCGAGCCACGCTTCACCGTGTGCCGATCCATGGATCCGAATGAGCCTCAGGCCATGAGTCTCACGATACGCGCGTACAAAAAATCTGTCAAACAGTTCCAGCCTGGAACCGCCTTAACGGCGCAGGCGCTGCGTCGAACGGAAGGGTTGATCGGATCCTGACTTTGGCGCAACCCGCTACGGTTCGATCGGTTGGAATTTGGTGACCGTGATGTGAAACTTGGTTTGGTCGCCGGTCCCTTGCCGCGAGTATTCGAGCGGATAGCCGAGGTCCGGGTCGAGTTTGCCGACGTTGATCATCTGCTGTCCAGCGTTCCGGGCCGCCACGGAAGTGTCGCGTTCGATATACGCGGCAATCTGCGCCATTTGGCCTTCAATCGTCCACTGCGCCAACTCGTCCGCCCGAGTGCTTTCGATCTCGTTCCGGACTAGGCGCTTACCTTCGCCATTTCGCACTTCGAGGAGGTAGTCGGACTTATTTGCGTTGCTGACCACGGTCATCTCGAGGTCATAGTCTTTCGGGCCCAAGGCCTTCCATTTGGCGGCGGCCGCGTCCAATTCCCGGGAAGAGATCTCCGGCAAACCCGTGGGCGCTACGTCCGTGCCGCCGCTGACCCAGCGAAAGATCTGGAATAGCACCATCGACGCCACGACCGCGCCGGCGATACCCAGCAATTCCCGCCGGGAAATCTGTCGCTTACGGGCGGGCGGCGACTCCGCCGCGTGCGATTTCGCTTGCCTCGGCACTAATGGAACACTCACGCAATCGCCCCTTATTGCGAGCCGTCGACGAGAATCAGAAGAGCCGCTGATGAGCCGGTTCCGCCCGTGAGCCAGCCAGTTTTCAGTCTAACCGAGGCCACTCCGCCGCCACAATCATTTAGCGAGCGAAACCGGCAGAACAAGCGCCGCTCGCCCGCAGAATCGATACGCGGCGACGATCGAATTGGATTGGCGGACGAGTAATAATCTTGTCAAACTATTTGCGCTCACCAGGCGTAGTAAATCTGGAATCGCCGGAGGGGCTGCGCGCCGGGCACGCGGCAGGGAATCCACAGCGCTGGGGAGATTTTACCACCTCCTCGTGCTCGATCGAACGTGAGCGCGAGCATGCCGGGCCACCGCAAATGTCCATCACATAGGGATTTGCCTGCGGCCGAAGTGCTGCCCTGTGGACGGTGGCACGAAGGTTGCAATCGAACCATCGCCGGCAGCACACGGCTCGAAAGTTCGTGGATATCCTGGCAAAATCACCGTTGGGGACGATTGGTCCCACGTAACGCGTCACTTCCTTGAAACCACCGCGGAGATGTTACGCATGAGTCAGCCCACGTCGGCCCCCGCGACGCTTCCGGCCATTTTGGGGGGCGCGCCGCTGTTTCCGGAACTGGTTCCGATCGTGCGGCCGGCGCTCCCCAGCTTTGCGGAATTGGCGCCCGACTTCGAAGACATGTTCCAAACGCGGATGCTGACCCGCGGCAAGTATCTCCGGGCCTTCGAGGAAGCCGTCGCGAAGCATCTCGGTTGCAAACACGCGCTCGCGGTCTCCAGCGGTTCCAGCGCGCTGATGCTCTCCTACCAAGGCCTGGGGCTGAAAGGCGACGTGATCGTCCCCAGCTTCACCTTCATGGCCACAGTCAACGCGCTCATCTGGAACAACTGCCGGCCCGTGTTCGTGGACGTGTTGCCGGACACTCAGTGCATTGACCCCGAGGCGGTCGAAGCCGCGATCACGCCCGCGACGACCGGCATCGTCGCCGTACATAATTTCGGCAATCCGGTCGATTGCGACCGGCTGGAAGCAGTCGCCAAGCGGCATAACCTGAAAGTCGTCTACGACGCCGCGCACGGCTTTGGCTCGCTTTATCAGGGCAAGCCGGTCGGCGGACAAGGGGACGCTCAATGTTTCAGCCTCAGCCCGACCAAACTGCTGATCGCCGGCGAAGGCGGCATTGTCACCACGAATCACGACGACCTGGCCGAGCATGTGCGCGTGGGACGTGAATATGGCATGGTGCCGGTCTACGACACGCGGTTCCCGGGGCTGAACGCCCGGATGAGCGAAATGCACGCTCTGGTTGGTCTGCGTAGTTTGACGTTGCTGGAGGAAGGGGTGCAGCGTCGGCAGGAGCTGGTGGCATTGTTCAAACGCGAATTGGCAACGGTGCCGGGCCTGGGCTACCAGACCATTCTTCCCGGTGATCGCTGCTCGTACAAAGACTTCTCGATTACAGTGAACCCGCAGGAGTTTGGCCTTACCGCCCCCCAACTGGCGAAAGCGCTCAAACACGACAACGTCGACAATCGGCAATACTGGGTGCCGCCGGTGCATCAGCAAAGCGCTTACCGGCGATTTGCTCCTTCCGCCGAAACTTTGCACAATACAAACTGGCTGGCAGACGTGAGTTTGAGCCTGCCGATCTGGTCCAGAATGGATGACGACGTGGTGATCGGCATTTGCCGGGCCATCCAACAGATCCATGAACACGCCGCGGCAGTGGGCCGGGCGTTGGTGGAATGAAAATGAAATTGAAGTTGAAGTAGGCGGCCAAAATCGTCGCGGTGGCGGAAGGGCAGCGCCGATCGCAACGAAGCGAGAAAGTCCACAACCGGGAGCGACAACGCGTGTTACCTTCGAGGTTCAAGTTTTCAGCGGGCACGATTCTCCGCATGGCGGCCGACGCCGCGCTGATTCATTTGGCGCTGCTTACGGCGCTCACGCTGCGCTTTGTGGTCGCCACGTTGTTCCAAAAGCGCGACGCATCGCCCCTGGCCGACAGCCGCTTCTCCGAGTTGATCGGCGACTTCGCCAGCAACGGCTGGGCGATCACGCTGATCTGCCTGGCCGTGTTCTACTTGAGCGGCTTCTATACCTACGGCCGCGCCTACCAGAGCCGCTACAAGGCAGCGATCATCGCCCAAGCGGTCAGTCTGAGCTATCTGATCTACGGGTTCATGGTCCCGTTCCTGTTCGGCGAAATGCGACTGACGTCGCGCGGGGCATATGTCATGGCCTGGGTGCTGACGATCGTGTTTATGATCGCCGCCCGATTGTGGAGTTCTGCGTGGAAACGCTATGTTCAGCCGGAACAAGACGCCGAGTTGCGGGCTCGTCGCGGCGAAAAGCGGATTCTGGTGATTGGCGGCGCCGGCTACATCGGTTCGGCGTTGCTCCCCAAGTTGCTCAACAAAGGCTATCAAGTTCGCCTGCTGGACCAACTTCTGTTTGGCGAAGAACCGATCGCGGCGTTGCTCGATCACCCGAAGTTGGAGATCATTCACGGCGACTTCCGCCATGTGGAAAAAGTTGTCGAAGCGATGCAGGACGTCGACGCCGTGGTGCATTTAGGCGCCATCGTCGGCGATCCTGCGTGCAGCCTGGACGAAGACTTGACGATTGACGTCAATCTGTCCGCGACGCGGATGATCGCCGAGTTGGCCAAAAGCGCCGGCGTGGGACGTTTCATCTTTGCCAGCACTTGTTCCGTCTACGGGGCCACGGACGAAACGCTCGACGAGCGTTCCGTGGTGCGCCCCATCTCGCTGTACGGCCACACCAAGCTGGCATCCGAAAAAGTGCTGCTCGGCATGGCGAATGACGATTTCCGCCCGTCGATCGTGCGTTTCGCCACGATTTACGGCCTCTCCGGCCGAACGCGGTTCGACCTGGTGGTGAACCTGCTGACGGCCAAGGCCAAGATGGACGGCCAGATTACCGTCTTTGGCGGCGATCAATGGCGCCCGTTCGTGCATGTCGACGACGCCGCGCTGGCCGTGGCAAAGGTTCTCGACGCCCCACTCGACGTAGTGGGCAGCCAAATCTACAACGTCGGCTCGGACGAGCAGAACTACACGATCACCGACATCGACAAGATGGTTCACGAACAGGTCCTGGCCGCGGAGTTACTGATCAACTCCGACGACACCGATAAGCGGAATTATCGCGTCAGCTTTGCGAAGATTCGCAAGCAGCTCGGCTTCGAGCCGCAATGGACCGTGGCGATGGGCATCCAGCAGGTGCTGGAAGCGATCTCGAACGGCGATGTCGAGAACTACACCGAAGCCCGGTACAGCAACGTCAAGTTCCTCAAAGAAGGGGGCGCCAGCAACTTCAGCAAGAGCAACTGGGCGAAGGAGCTGATCAACGAAATTTCCGGGGAGCGGGAGCGGACGTCGGCTTGATCTTCAGTTTGAAGTGTTCGGCGGAGGAGTTTTCAGTTTTCAGTTTTCAGTTTTCAGTGCTTGGACTCGGCGCCCACGTAGAAAGCTGCACGCGTTCGGAATGTCGCTTTCAGAAGAATCGATGTACTCAAATACTGAAAACTGAACACTTCAAACTCCTCGCATCGGAACACTTCAAACTCCCAAATGTATTCCACGATCGGAAAACGCGCCCTCGACCTTGCGATCTCCTTGCCGATCTTGCTGCTGAGCGCGCCGTTGTTGGCAATCGTGGCGTTGCTGGTGCGCTTGGATTCGCGGGGATCGATCCTGTTCTTGCAGGATCGGCTGGGACGGAACGGAAGCACCTTTCGGGCGTACAAGTTTCGCACGATGACCGATTGGCCGCGTGTGCCGGACAAAGAGATTTACGGTCGTGACGCCGAGGTGACCCGCGTGGGTTACTGGCTGCGACGTTTCAAGATCGATGAGTTGCCCCAGCTGATTAATGTCTTATCAGGCGAGATGTCGATCGTGGGGCCGCGGCCGGCGTTGCCGCGACAGATCGAGGAATATGACGAACATAGCCGCCGCAGGTTGCTGGTGCGGCCAGGACTGACCGGGCTGGCGCAAGTGAATGGCAATACCTATCTCTCCTGGCCGGAGCGCTGGGACTGGGATGTCGACTACGTCGAACGCGTATCGCTGGCACTCGATGTGGCGATTCTCCTCAGAACCATCGGCGTCATCCTTCGCGGCGAAGAACGCTTCCTACAACGGCTGTCGAAACCAAACGGGGTTGGAACTTGAATCAGGCCGCTTCGCCAAGAATCGTGCTGGCAGGCAGCGTCGGCAGTTCGCGCCGCACGCTCGAAGCCCTGTTGCGCCATGGCGCTGCGGTCGTGGGCGTATTGGAATTGACGGACGAAATCGCTCCTCAAGTGAGCGGATTCGCGCGATTAGCGGACGAGGCGGCGAAGGCCAATGTACCTTGCTCGACCTTCCGCAACATCAACGCCCCGGAAATTATCGAGCAGGTCCGCGCTTGGCAGCCGGATTTGTTGTTCGTCGTAGGGTTGTCACAACTTGTGAAGCCAGAGCTCTTGGCTGTCCCAACGCGCGGTTGCGTGGGCTTTCATCCAACACATTTACCCAAGGGACGCGGCCGGGCGCCCATCGCCTGGTTGACGCTCGACGGCACGCCCGGCGCCGCGACGTTCTTCCTGATGGACGACGGCGCGGATTCCGGACCGATCCTCGTCCAAGAGCCCTTCGATGTCACGTCGGCGGACTACGCCGAAGATGTCGTCACGAAAACCGAAGACGCCTTGGATCGCGCCCTGGATCGCTGGCTGCCAAGTTTATTAAATGGCGAATGGAACCCGGGGCCTCAAGACGATGCACTTGCGAGCTATCACGGCAAACGCGGTCCGGAAGACGGCCTGATCGATTGGCGCGACTCAGCGGAACGCATTCACGCCTTGATTCGCGCCGCGTCTCGGCCGCATCCCGGCGCTTACACTTTTGTCCGCCGGCGAAAACTCATCCTTTGGCGCGCGGAAGTCGATCGCACGACGCCGTTCCGCGGCGTGCCGGGGAGAATTCTGGACGTTGATGCCGAACGTGGCGCGCTCGTTCAATGCGGCGATGGATTGCTCTGGCTCACTGTAGTGGAATGGCCGGCCGATGCGCCAGCGGCGCGGTTGAGCGTCGGCGTGAAGCTCGGCGTCGATCTGGAGGATGAAGTCGTCCGTCTGCACCATGAAGTCGAATCGCTGCGGGAGCGAGTCGCGCTGTTGGAAGCCCAGTTGCACCCGGCCGGAGCGCCATCGTGATGCGAGTCGTCGTCGTGGCGCCCCATATGGATGACGAAGTGCTCGGCTGCGGCGGGGTCATGGCCCGGCACGCCGATGAAGGGGCGGAAGTACACGTCGTCATCGCCACGCGTGGGATTCCGGAGTTGTTTCCCGCGGAGTTGGTGGCGCGCGGTCGAGCGGAACTCGCCGAAGCGCATCGCGTGCTGGGAGTCGCGGGGGTGCGGTTTCTCGACTTCCCTGCGCCGCGGCTCGACACCGTGCCCCGGCATGAGTTGGCAGACGCGCTGTCGCGAGTGTTTCATGAGCTGCAGCCTTCGGTGCTGTACTTGCCGCATCACGGCGATATCCATGCCGATCACGGACATGTCTACCATGCCGGCCTGGTGGCCGCGCGCCCGCTAGCGAATTGCCCGGTGCGCAAGATACTCTGTTACGAGACGCTGTCGGAAACCGAATGGACGCCACCGATCGACGGGGCAATGTTCTTTCCCACCGTGTTCGTGAACATCGAACGCCAGTTGCAACGCAAGCTCGACGCCATGGCCTGTTATGCGAGCCAACTCAAGCAACCGCCCAGTCCCAGATCGCTGGAATGCCTGAAGGCATTGGCACATTTACGGGGATCGACCATCCACGCCCACGCGGCGGAAGCGTTCGAATTGGTGCGGGAGATTGTGGACTAAACTGGATGGGGCGCGGTTGTGGATGATCCGGCCGAGGTCACAGACCTCGGCTAACGTTTTTCTGGTCTTGAGTCGTCGATAGGAAAGTTCGAGATGTTCATCTTCGGTGCTGCGGGACACGCCAAGGTAGTGCTGGATATCGCGCGGGGGACTGGCGCCACGGTCGAAGGCTTCATTGAAAGTGAAGTCGGCGCGCCGGAGTTCGCCGGGTTGCCGGTCTTCACCGCAGCGGAAGCTCTAAACCGCGCGGCGGGCGAGTTGATCGTCGCCATCGGCAATCCACAGACGCGCAAGTCGGCGACGGAACGCTTCGCGCAGCAAGGCTGGCGAATGAAGAGCCTGGTGCATCCCCGCGCGGTGGTGGCCGCGGGCGTACACCTCGGCGCTGGAACGGTGGTGATGGCCGGCGCGGTCATCAATCCGGGAGCGCGCATCGGCCAAGGCGTGATCGTGAACACAAACGCCAGCATCGACCACGACTGCGAACTTCGGGACTTCGTGCAGATTTGCCCCGGCGCCAGCTTGGGGGGCGCGGTCCGCATTGGCGAGGGTACGTGGATCGGCGTCAATGCGTGCGTCATTCAAGGGCTGTCGCTCGGCGCTTGGACGATGGTCGGCGCAGGCGCGACGGTTGTGGAGGAATTGCCGGACGAGGTCGTCGCCTATGGCGTGCCAGCGAAGATTCAGCGCCGCGAGCGCTATTTCCCCGTCGAAAGCGCGCCCGCGAGCACCGCGGCAGCTACAGCGAAAAGCTCTGTGCAAGACACCGTGGCCGACGTGATCAACACGATTCTCCGCGACTCCGGCCGCGACGTGCGCGTCTTTGCCAGCGCCGATCAATTGATGGGAAACATCGGCCTCGATTCCCTGGACCTGGCCGTAATGACGGTCTCGCTGGAACAACGCGTCGGGCTCGATCCGTTCCGTTCCGGCCGCGGCGCCGTACGCAGCTTTGGCGAGTTAGTCGCCGTTTACGAAGAGTCCTTGCGGGACGTGGCCAAATGATCAGCCATCTTGTCGACGACGCCCGGCGCGAACATGCGGACTCCACGGCCGTTCGTTGGTCCGGCGGCGCGTGGACTTACGCGGAGTTGACCGCGGCAGCCGATCAGATTGCCTCCGTCCGCTCGCAATGGCATGGACAGCGAGTCGGCATCGCTTGCCGTCGCGCCGAGCGACAAATCGCGCTACTGGTGGCGCTCGATCGCATCGGCGCAGCCGCGTTCCTGCTTCCTTCGAGCCTGTCGCCCGCCGCGGTCGATGCATTGCGAGCGCAATGCGGCTTAGCCGAGATCGTCGGCGATGAACTCTCGAAGAGCCTTGAACAAACGAGCGAACCCGCACAAGCTGGCGAGCCTGGCAGCGTGGTGTTGTTCACCTCCGGCACCAGTGGACCGCCGAAACCGGCCGTGCATAGTTGGCAAAGTCTCAGTGCGGCAGTAAGTCGCCGTGCGCAGAATATGGGTCGCCGGTGGCTGCTGGCGTACGACCTGGCGCGATTCGCGGGCTTGCAAGTGATGCTGCAATCAATCGCCACGGCCGGAACCCTATGTGCGCCGGCGTCGCGCGATCCGCAAGACGTCTTGCGCTCCCTGCGCGACGACCGCGTCGAATTTGCCTCCGGCACCCCGACGTTCTGGCGCATGTTGTTAGGCGCGGCCACTTCGGAAGAATTGGCCAGTTGCGCGCTCACGCAGATCACGCTCGGCGGCGAAGCGGTCGATCAGGGCGTGTTGGATCGCTTGCGAGCTGCCTTTCCACAGGCGCGAATCAGTCACATCTATGCTTCCACCGAAATGGGAACCTGCTTTGTCGTCAATGACGGCCGCGCCGGTTTCCCGGCGTCGTTCCTTGACGATCCTTCGTTGCCGACGCGGTTGAAAATCGCCGACGACGGGGAATTGTGGATCGCCTCCGAACGGGCGATGAAAGAATATCTCGGAGAAGCAGGCGCCGCGCGCGAGCCGTGGTTCGCTACCGGCGACATGGTCCGTCAGGACGGCGATCGCGTGTATTTTGTCGGACGGCGTACGGAGTGCATTAACGTCGGCGGCGCGAAGGTGTTTCCGGCCGACGTGGAACGCGTCATCCGCGCGGTGCCCGGCGTGCGCGAAGTCCGCGTGCATCCGGTGCCGAGTTCGATCGTCGGTCAATTGGTCGGCGCGGAAATCGAGCCTGCCGCGCAGCCGCCCGCCGAAGGTCTGCGCGACGCGGTGCTCGCCGCCTGCCGCCGCGAGTTAGTGAAATATCAAGTGCCAGCGCAATTGCGGTTTGTCGAGAGGCTAGCCGTGAATGACGCCGGAAAAATTGCCCGGGGAGGAGCTTGAATCTTGTCGCCACGCGTAATCATCATCTCAGGCGGAAGCCGCGGCCTGGGCGAAGCCTTTGTACGGCGCTTTCATGCGCTGGGCGATATCGTCGCCACGTTCAGCCGCAAACGGACCGCGACGATCGACGAATTGCAGGCGATCGACCAGGAGCGGTTGTTCTATCGCGAAGTCGACGCGACGGACTCCAACGCGATGCGGACGTTCGTTACGGCCGTGCATGAGAAGTACGGCCGCATCGACGCCCTGGTGAACAATGCCGGCCTGGCGCACGACGGCGTGCTGGCCACGATGAGCGACGATCGCATCGACCAGATGCTCGACATCAACCTCCGCGCGTCGTTGCTCTTGGCGCGAGAATGTTCGCGCATCATGTTGCTGGCCGGCGCGGGTTCGATCATCAACATCAGTTCGATCATCGCCAAACGCGGCTTCTCCGGACTGTCCGCCTACGCCGCGACGAAAGCCGGACAGATCGGCATGACGCTGGGACTCGCTCGGGAACTCGGCCCCAAGAACATCCGCGTCAACGCCATCGCACCGGGCTACCTCGAAACCGAAATGTCGCACGGCCTCAATGACCATCAACGCAACCAGATCATTCGACGCACGCCACTTGGCCGACTCGGCAAACCCGCGGACATCGTCCCCTGCGTCGAGTTCCTGCTCTCTCCGGGAGCGGCGTTCATCACCGGTCAGGTCATCACGATCGACGGCGGTTCGACGGTGTGACGTATTTCCGTTTGAACCGCAGAGGCGCTGAGACGCGGAGCAGGAGAGAGAAGATGAATCGCAATGAGCGCCGCGATCAAATACTGAAAACTGAACACTGAAAACTTCAAACTCCACTCCTTCCTCCGCGTCTCGGCCTCTCCGCGGTTAAGATAGTATCAACGCTCATTCCCAGGTGCCTCGTGCTAGATCTTGTCATTGTCGGAGCCGGCGGGTTTGGCCGCGAGATGTATCACTGGGCGCGGGATTGTTTTGCCGCGGAACAGTATCGCATCAAGGGCTTTCTGTCGGCCAAGCCGACGGACCTCGACGGCTTTGAGATCAAGGCGTCGATCATCGGCGACCCGATGGATTACGTCCCGCAGGCCAACGATCGCTTGCTGTTCGCGATCGGCTTAATCGACGTCAAGCGCCGGTTGATCGACGCCCTCGTGGCGAAAGGCGCGCAATTCGAGCGGCTGGTTCATCCCACGGCGATTGTCTGCAATACCGCGAAACTCGGGACTGGCGTGGTGATCTGCCCGTTTGTGACGGTCAGCGACAGCGTCCGCGTGGACGATTTCGCCATGCTAAACTTCTATGCCTCCTGCGGGCACGACGCGCACGTCGGCGCCTACAGCGTGCTCTGTCCCTACGCCACGTTGAACGGGTTCGCCGTGATCGAGGAAGAAGTCTTCATGGGCACGCACTCCACGGTCACGCCGTCCCGCCGCGTGGGACATCATTCGAAGATCAGCGCCAACTCACTGGTCAGCCAAAACACGCAGCCGCACACGCTCGTCTTCGGCGTCCCCGGCCAACACAAACGCCTGTTCACCGCGTAAACCAAAGTAACCGCGAAAAACGCGAAAGATCGCGAAAAGGGAGATGAAGCAGTCCACGGAATGCGCGGAAAGATACGGAATATCAAGCTCAACTGCTTTCGTGTTCTTCCGTGGACATAACATTTCCAATTCTCCTTTTCGCGTACTTTTGCGTCTTTCGCGGTTCCAAATCCGATTTCCTATATGAAGTGGCAGCAGTTTTTTCAGTACCATCCAGGTAAGCAAATAGCGGCCGTGCTCGGCCTTGCGCGCGGCGCTTGGTGGCGGTTGCGCGGGTGCAGTCCTGGTTGGCCGGTTGTGCATCCCAAGGTGCGGTGCCAATGCCGTGGCGGGAGGATTGAGCTGGGCCATCTCACGAAGTTGAGCCGCAATGTCTATATCGAAGCGGTGAGCCACGAAGCCGGCGAGATCGTGCCGCTGACGATCGGCGATCATACGCGAGTCTGGGACGAGACGCGGATCATGGCGCACAAGAGCATTTCGATCGGCAAGGATTGTGCCATCTCCTGGAACTGCACGATCCTGGATTGCGATCTGCACCACATGAGCTTCGATGGCGAAACCTTCGAGCCGAACTCCGCGCCGATCGTGATCGAAGACCACGTCTGGATCGGCTGCAACGTGACGGTGCTGAAGGGCGTCACGATCGGCGCTGGTGCGGTGATCGCGGCGGGGTCGGTGGTGATCCGGGATATCCCGGCCGGCATGCTGGCGGCCGGCGTGCCGGCGAAGGTGATCAAACCGGTGCCGCGGTGGAAGTGACTCGCCGTAGGTCAGGCTTTCAGCCTGACTGGGGCTGCCGTCGACGTCGTTTGCTAAGCAAGTTAGGCTGGAAAGCCTGACCTACGACTGGCGCAGTACTTCGAGCGCCGTAGCGCAGAGTTCTTGTGCTTCCGGTTCCGTGGGCGCTTCCGCCACCGCGCGGACGATGGGTTCTGTGTTGCTGCCGCGGACTAGGAGCCATTTGGTGGGGAAATCCAATCGGAGGCCGTCCATCTCGTCGGCCTTGGCTTCGCTGAAATGGCTCTTAAGTTTGGCGAAGGCCGTCGGCAATTGGTCCGCCGACATTGTCATCTTGGTCTTGGCGATCGCGTAGCGCGGCAAGGCGTCCGCAAGTTCACCTACAGATTGTTCGCGCGCTGCCATTGCGTCCAAGACAAGCGCCATTCCGACGAAGCTGTCGCGGACGTAACCGACTTGGGGATGAATGGCGCCGCCGCTCCCCTCGCCGCCGATGACCGCGCCTTGGGCTTTCATCACTGCGGTCACGTTGGCCTCGCCGACCGGCGAACGAAACGCCGGAACGCCATACTTCTTGGCCAGATCCTCTGTCATGCGGCTCGTGGAACAGTTCGTCACTACCGGGCCCGGATGGGATCGCAGCCAATGGTCGACGCAGAGGGCCAGCGTGTATTCCTCGCCAAGATAGCGACCGTCCCGATCGATGATCGCCAGCCGATCGGCGTCGGGGTCCTGGCAGAAGCCGACGTCGGCGCCGATTTCGGTCACGTGCTTCAACACGCCCGCCAGGTTTTCGGCGATCGGTTCCGGCAAGTGCGCAAACTGTCCGTCCGGTGTCGCTCCCAGCACGGTCACGTCGCAGCCCAGTGCTTCCAGCAATCGCTTGCCGAGGGCGGCGCCGGCCCCGTGATTCGCGTCGAGCAGCACTTTGAACTTCCGTGCGCGAATCGCCGCCACATCCACAATGTCCAGCACCAGTTCCAGATGCTTGGCATGTGGATCGGCAACGCGCTCCACTTTGCCCGGCGTGGAGGCGATCGCCGGCGCGGCATGAGCGCGGTATTGGTCGATGACTTGCTTGCCATCCTGCGCGGAGATCACCTGACCCGCGCCGGAGAAGAGCTTGATCCCGTTGTACTGCGGCGGATTGTGGCTGGCGGAAATCTGTATGCCGCCGGCCGCCTTGAGCTCACGCACTAGGACGCCCGTGGTCGGCGTGGCGGCCACGTCCGCTTGCAGGCAGACGCGTCCGTGGCGGATCAGCATTTGCTCGATCGCCGCCGCCAACATGGGACCGCTCGCGCGGCCGTCGCGCGTCACGACAATGGGCCCGTCCGGGAGCGTCGTCAAGTACGCCGCGGTGAACCGGGCCGCCACATCGCCGTCGAGTGATTCGCCGATGACGCCCCGCAATCCGGATACGCTGATAATCGGTTCGGCAGTCAGTTTCGTCAGGGACACGTGATGGCACTCGCGAGTTCAGTTCAAGATGAGCAGGTTGGCGAAGATGACGTTACTTAGGTACGCGTTGTCGAAATTCGGCGATCGTCGCTGTGATGCCTGCTTCCAAACCGATGCTTGGATGCCAGCCGAGATGCTGTTCGGCGCGGCCGATGTCGGGGCGACGTTGTTTGGGATCGTCTTGCGGCAGCTGCCGACGCTCAATCGCCAGGCCCGGTTGAATGCGGTCTCGCACCATTTCCGCGAGTTGCAGCATCGTGAATTCGACGGGATTTCCCAAGTTGTGCGGTTCGTGGCAGTCGCCGCCATCATAGTCCATCAACTTGACGAGCCCGTCTACTAGGTCGTCGACGTAGCAGAACGATCGCGTCTGGCTGCCGTCGCCGTAGATGGTGAGCGGTTCTCCCAACAGCGCCTGGCGGATGAAGTTGCTCACCACGCGGCCGTCGTCGAACGCCATCCGCGGACCATACGTGTTGAAGATCCTCGCGATGCGCGTGTCGACGCGATTGCTGCGGTGGTAGTCCATGAACAACGCCTCGGCGCAGCGTTTCCCCTCGTCGTAACAGGCGCGGATGCCGATCGGATTCACACGTCCCCAATACGATTCGTGCTGCGGATGCATCTCGGGGTCGCCGTAGACCTCGCTGGTGCTGGCTTGCAAGATGCGTGCGCCGACCCGTTTGGCCAGGCCCAGCATGTTGATCGCACCGACGACCGAGGTCTTGATCGTCTTGATGGGGTTGTGTTGATAGTGAATGGGTGACGCCGGGCATGCGAGATTGAAGACCCATTCGACTTCGAGCAAGATCGGCTCCACGACGTCGTGCCGAATCAACTCGAAGCGAGGATTCCCCAGCAAGTGGACGACGTTTTCTTTGCAGCCGGTAAAGAAGTTGTCGAGGCACAGCACCTCGTGACCGTCGGCGATCAAGCGGTCGCAAAGATGCGACCCGAGAAAGCCGGCGCCGCCGGTCACCAACACGCGTCGCGAAGCAGGAGGCATATTGCTGCGAAATCCTCTACTTGACGGAGTGAACCATCGGCCGTCCGGCGCGCTTCGCGGCGTACATCGCCCGATCCGCCGCTTCGATCATGGCCGCGGGGTTGTCGATCGTACCATCTCCCAGCACAAATCCGATGCTGGCGCCGACATGCAGGAAATGGCCGTCGACCTCGAACGGCTCCATCGCGCGCGACCAAAGTCGTTCGGCAATGCGCCGGGCCTCGCCGGCCTCGTCGATCGAATCCACGAGGACGGTGAACTCATCACCGCCGCGGCGCGAGAGCACGTCACCCGGTCGCACGCCGGCCGCCAGTCGTCGAGCGACAGCGGCCAACACGCGGTCCCCCACGGCGTGGCCGAATTGATCGTTGACCGGCTTAAACGCGTCGAGATCGATGAACAGCAGCGCAAAGTGCGGGCGGCCCTCGCGCTGAACGCGTTCGATGGCCAGCTTGAGCCGTCGATCGAATTCATTGCGATTTGTCAGGCCAGTCAACGGATCGACATCGTTGGCTGGCGGCGGCACGATCACATCGAAGGTCGCCGGAAATACGATCAGCAACGCTTCATCGCCGGGCTCGCCATGACGATGCACGGACACGGCTATTTCAGGAATTCCTTGATCGGACGAACGTAACCGTACGGAAGTCGTGCGCGGGAGCCCAGTCAGGTCGGTCGGGAGCCGTCGCAGTTCGAGCCATGATTCGTTCGTCAGGAATTCTTCGATCGCGTGGCAGGAAGCGCGCGGCGAGGCGGTTGCCATCCACTCCCGCAGGCGGACATTTGTCGTCAAGACATGCCCATCCGCTGCGCGTACCACCAACATTGGCGACGCACTGAATTCAAAGGCGGCCCGCAGGCAGTCATCCATGGGCGACCCGGGCACTACCGTCGTCGCGCGCACCGGAAGAAACTCGTCCGGTGCAAGCGCGTCTTCGGGTTGTGCGTCCGGCAGGGGCGTCGTCATGGCGTCGCGGGGATCAGGTGCGCTCAAAAAATCACGTTAGGCAGACTGACAGAATTCTACCGCACCCTGCCGGTTTGGGGGAGAAACCGCTCACAAGAGCTCCGCTCTGAACAGTTGGTGTTCGATCAGGCGACCGCACGCCAGGCAAGACCCTTGTGATCCCATTCATCACTAGGATTGAGCACTTTTCGAGGTCTGGATTTCGACTCGTCCGTTTCGTGAAAGCGCAATTTGCGGACTGGGCAATCGGGTGAGCCGTGGGCAACCGCAAGTGGTGCGATGGCCGTGTTTTGACCGAAAGCAGAGTTGATTCCGCACCTTCGCTGTCTTACTGAATTGAGCCACGTCGCCCAGTTTAGTCAAACCTCCGGACCGCTCCGAAAGCAAGCTAGGCGAATTTACGGCCTCTGTTTGATCGCGGCATGCCTCTCGGCACAACCAGTGTCGGCATCGCTTTATCCGTTGGAGGGCCAGGACGGGCACACGGTCGCATCGGACGAGCAAACCGCGGAGCCGGCGCCGGACATTGACACGGAAGCGATCTCATCGGAATACGCATCCGAGGGGAGCAACTGCGGATCGTGCGACTCGTGTTGCGGCTGCGGGGACTGCTGCTCGCCGCTGCTGTCGTACACGGCATGTTGCCCGCCAGGCTGCTGGGACGGTTGCGGCTGCGCGAGCGAAAAGCTGTTGGGCTTGGTTTCCCGCACGGACTACTGCTTCAACGATTTCATCAGCCCAATCAGCAATCCGCTGTTCTTCGAAGACCCGCGGCAGTTGTCGGAAGCGCGGTTGATCTACGCCCATCATATCATTCCGGACAGCGCCCCGGTGTTGCGTGGCGGCGACGTTAACTACTACGCCATGCAGCTCCGCGCGCGATTGACCGATCGTTTGTCGCTCATCGCCACCAAGGACGGCTATATCGAGCTCGATTCGCCGGGAACCGGACATGTCGAGGGCTGGGCCGACGTGGCTGCGGGGTTGAAGTACACCGTGTTCCGCAACCCGGAACGCAAGTTCCTGCTGTCGACGGGGATGGTGTACGAGATCGACATGGGCCGCCACGAAGTCTTCCAAGGGGGCGGCGACGGCGAATTCCACTTCTTCCTGACCGGCGGAAAGCAATTTGGCTGCCGCACGCACTGGATTTCCGGCGCCGGCGTCCGCATCCCGACGAACCACACCGATCGCAGCCAAATGGCGTACTGGTCGAATCACTTCGACTACCAGTTCACCAACATGGTGTACGGCCTGGTGGAATTCAATTGGTTTCATTGGCTCCGCAGCGGCAACGGCGACCTCGGCACGGACGGTTTTGAAGGCCTGGACCTGATGAACCTCGGTAGCACGAATGTGGCCGGCAACGATATCGTCTCCTGCTGCGTCGGCAGCAAGCTGAAGCCCTACCGCAACGTCGAAATCGGCGCCGGCTGGGAGTTCCCGCTGACGCAACGCGACGACATTCTCGAAGACCGCTTCTACGCGGACTTCATCTTGCGATTCTAAACGCCTCCTATTGTGGGACGCGGTTCGCGCCGCCGGCGTCCCAGCCGGATAGGGCGGACGCGTAAACGGCATTTCCAGCGACGGGGCCAACGGCGGTTATTAGCCTTCGGGAGGGTTCGGAATTGCGAGGCCCACGCCGCGAACGCCCCAGCTTGCGTTGACCCCCGTCGCCGGCCGAGCTATATTCCCCGCCGAAATCCGGACTTCTGGCGAAAGGATGCGCTTATGGGCCGTGCCCCTTGGATGATTTGGGTTGCGCTGGCGACGAGTCTGGCTTGGGCAAATGCTGCCTCATCGGCTGAGCCAGGCGCCGGCGAGGCCTACACCTTGCGCTACAAGTTCCAGGTAGGCGAGAACCTCGTCTGGAAGGTCGAGCATCGCGCCCGGGTGCGAACCACGGTTTCCGGCAGCACGCAGACCGCCGACACGACCAGCATTTCCACGAAGCGGTGGAAAATCACCGCCGTCCAACCCGACGGCAAGTTCTCCTTCGTGCATTCGGTTGACTATGTCGACATGCGCCAGCAAATGAGCGACCGCGAAGAAGAGCGCTTCGATAGCCGCACCGACAAGTCATCACCGCCGGGCTTCGGCGACGTCGCGAAAGCAGTCGGAGTGCCGCTCACCGTGGCCACGCTCGACGCTCGCGGGGAAGTCATCAAGCGCGAGGAAAAGCAATCGCAGCCCAACGCCGAGAAAGGCCAAATGGCGATGCTCTTGCCGGAACAGGCCGTCACCGTCGGAGGAACCTGGAGGCAGCCGTTCGAGATCGACGTCGCTGCCAAAGACGGCGGCATGAAGCGCATCAAGGCGCAGCAGCTCTACACGCTCGAATCGGTGGCGAACAACCTGGCAACCATTCGCGTGGAAACACAATGGCTCACGCCGAACAGCGATCCGGCGATTGATGCGCAACTCATTCAGCGCGACACGTCCGGCACCGTCCGCTTCGATATCGCCGCCGGCCGCCTGGTCTGGCAACAAACCGACATCGACAAAAACATCGTCGGTTTCCAGGGCGACGCCAGCAGCATGCACTACACCACGCGCTTCAATGAGGAACTGCTGCCGACGGAAGCGAAGACGGCGGCGAAACCGAAGAAGGCGAAGTGAGGGAGGGAGGGAGGAGTAGAGGAGCAGAGGAGATAATCAGGAGTTGAGGGCCAATTGGAAAGTGGCGACGAGGACAGCCTGAAGTTCTTGCCAGGCGTTGTCCGCTTCGAGCGGCCAACGTTGATTTACTTCGAGTTCGACGCCGGCGTATTGTTCTGGCTCGTGGATCGTTCGCAGCGTGGTCGTGAATCCGTCGGTCGTACCGAGGTACGGATAGTTCCGCCGCACCGCGAGATCCGGCCGCGCGGCGTTGAGCGCCGCATGCCAGGCGTCGCAAAACGCGACTTCCGTCGGCGACTTCGGATCATACAGCAAGCCGATATCCGCGTTGCGCACTTCGCCATCGAGCACCGGCGTGAAACTATGCACCGATAAGTGCAGCACCCGCCGCTCGTCATGCACCAGGTCACGGATCTCCTTTTCCACCGCCGTGCGATAGGGCTCGAAATAAGCCCAGACCAACGCGTCGACCGTGCCCTCGTCAAGCGATTCCGTGATCTCCGATAAATGCCCTTCCTTGCGGAACGTGCGATTCAAATCGCAGAGCAGTCGAGTCGTCGTCGAGAAGTGCAGCGGCCAGTTGCCGACTTTCGCGAAGCGGCGCGCCAATTCCAGCGCGCCGGGATCATAGCCACGATGCGTGCTTAGCAACTCCTCGTGCCCGGCGAACAGCGCGGCGAACTCCTTCGGAACCTCGTTCCCGCCGTGCTCGCAGGTGACGACCACGGAATCAAACATCGCCATCGAACATCTCACCGGTCGCTAGGTTGTCGCACAGTCGGCCATACACGTCCGCGAGTCGGCCGCGCGACGGAGTTTCACCCGTTGCTCGCAAGATGCGCCGCGCCAAGGGGCCCCCATTGAGGATCGTCTCCAGCGCCTCACGCACCGGCGCATCGAGCTGTTCGCGGACATTCGTGCGCTCCGCCAATGCGTGCCAAACTTCGCCAGCCGTCAGTCCTTCCTGCTCCGGCAACCCGAACAATGGGGCATAACCCGGCATCGCGATCCGAGCCTGATCTCCTGCTTGCGCGACGCTCCGCAGCAATTCGGCAAGTGGCGCGGTCGCGACGGCCTGCTGCTCGGCCTGCGACGACCAACGCTCGTCTACCAATGCCTTGAGCACGGCGACGATCAGTTTCACGACCGCCAAATCAGCGGCCGGGCATTCGGCGATATCCAACACGCGGATTTCGATCGCGCCACGCGAGAATCGCGCGATCGCCCCGCGCGCATTCAGAAACTCGTCGCGTAGAATTCCCTCTGGATCGTGCGGTGCGATGTCGGCGTAGATGCGCTGAAAAATCTGGCGATCGTACTCGGCCTCGGTGAACGCCGGCTCGGGCACTACCGCGCCGGAAATCGACGGAATCTTGGCCGCGTTCGTGCGATAGGCCTCCAGGCGATAATCCAGAAACCCGCTGTTGCGGCATTCGACGATCGGAGAGCTGGCCGAAAGCGCCGGCAGAATCGGCAGCAACACGCGAATCGCCGCGTGCAATCGCCCGAACTCCTCGTCATTGGCGAACGGCAGGTTCACATGCACGCTTTGCAAGTTCGACCAGCCGTGGCCCGGGCAGCCGAATATCCGATCAAACGCTTCGTACACCGCGTTGTAATCGTGCGGCCAGAGTCGCGTCTCTGTCGCGGGGTTCATCCAGGGATGCATCGCCGAGGGCATCAACCGCGCGCCGAACGAGGCGAGATGTTCGTTGATCTTGCGGACCGACGCCTGAAACTGCGCCGCCAACCCCGCGAGCGATTCCGCCGGCCCGTTCGTCTTGAGCTCAATGACGTGCAGGACCAACTCGTTCGACCAGGCGACCGGGCCGAGTTCGACGTCCGAGACGATCTCGCCTGCCTGCGCGGCCAGCAATTGATCGGCGATCGGTCGCACGTCGAGCGACTCGGCGTCGACGATCATGTATTCCAACTCAACGCCGTAGCCGGCGAAGAGGCCAAGTTTTCGATCCATCGAGATTTGGCTCACCACGGAGTCACGGAGGCACGGAGGGGATCACGGGGAGGTCAAGAATGGCGTCGATAGTATTGCAGCATAGTCTCCTTTCGCTCCGCGAAAGGCCCGGCCTTTCGCGGAGCGAAAGGAGACTATGCCTCGGCGAATTGCCGGCTTCGCCTTGTCGGCGCTACTTTGCGGCGGCGACCAACGAGGCGATCTTTTCGACTGCGCCGGCGAGGGGGAGCATTTCGGCTTCTTTTTTCGTGCGCCATTTTAATTCGAGTTGCCCGTCCTTGAGGCCGCGATCGCCAATTACAACACGCAGCGGAATGCCGACCAGATCGCCGTCTTTGAACTTCACACCCGGGCGCTGATCGCGATCGTCCAGCAACACGTCGACGCCCTGGGCAAGAAGTTCATCGTGCAGTTGCTCGGCGACTTTCATCACTTCGGGGTCGGAGGCCTTGATCGGGCAGATCAGCACTTCGTACGGCGCGAGCGCCATCGGCCAGATAATGCCATCGGCGTCGTGCTGCGTTTCGATCAGCGCGGCGATGATGCGGTTCACGCCGATGCCGTAGCACCCCATGATGATCGTGCGAAGCTGTTCCTTCTCGTCGGAGAACCGCGCTTCGAGGGCATCACTGTATTTCGTGCCGAGCTTGAACACGTGCCCGACTTCGATCGCATGGCGCAAAGCCAGCTTGCCGGCACACTTCGGGCAGGGATCGTCGGCGTCCGCGTTGCGCAAGTCCGCAAAGTGATCGACGGTGTAGTCGCGCGTCAGATTCGCGCCGACGTAGTGCTTGTCCTGCTCATTGCCGCCGACGACCGCATTGCGCAGCGCGGCGACATCGTGGTCGGCCCAGCGTGGAATCTCCAAGCCTACTGGCCCGGCGAATCCAACCGGAGCGCCGGTCACGCGTTGAATCACCTCCGGCGTGGCAAGTTCGACCGATTTCGCGCCGAGTGCCCGGCGAATTTTCCCTTCGTTCGCCTCATGGTCGCCGCGCAGCAACACCGCGACGGGTTGCCCGTCGGCTTCGTAGATCATCGTCTTGATCATCTGCCGCGGCTTGCATTTCAAGAGCTTGCTGACTTGCTCGATGCTGGTCGTGCCGGGCGTATCGAGTTTCGTGAGCGGCTTCAAATCGCCCGGCTCGGCTTTCACGGTGCGATCGCCGGTGTCCGCCCGTTCCAAGTTGGCGGCGTATCCGCACGAAGCACAATGGACGACGCGATCTTCGCCGTTGTCGGCGACGACCATGAACTCGTGGCTGGCGTCGCCGCCGATGGGTCCGCTCTCGGCCTCAACCGGCAGATACTGCAAGCCGCAGCGCTCGAAGATCCGGCAATATGCCGCGTACATCTTGTCGTAGCTAGCGTTGAGCCCCTCGACCGAGGTGTCGAAGCTATAGGCGTCCTTCATCAGGAACTCGCTGGTCCGCAGAATGCCGAACCGCGGGCGTTCCTCGTTGCGGAACTTGGTTTGAATCTGATACAGCGTGAGCGGCAGTTGCCGATAGCTGGAGACGTGTTTGGCCACGAGATCGGTGACGACCTCTTCGTGCGTCGGCCCGAGCGCGACATGCACTTGCCGGCCAGCGCGGTTGAGCTTGAAGTTGATCAGCACGTTGCCGAACGCGGCCACGCGACCGGTGCGTTCCCAGAGTTGAATCGGCGTGAGCGCCGACATCAGCAACTCGACGGCCCCGGCGCGGTCCATCTCCTCGCGCACAATCCGCTCCGCTTTCTTGAGCGCCCGCAGCCCGAGCGGCAAATAGGTATACGCGCCCGCCATCACCTGGCCAATCAAGCCGGCGCGGAGCATCAACACATGGCTGGGGATTTCGGCCCCCTCGGGCAATTCCTTGAGGGTCGGGATCAACGTCTGAGACCAACGCACCGGGGGGCATCCTTTCGTTCGGGAAAGGTAGCAGTATGCAGGATGAACGCCACGCCGGGGAGGGCTATCCGGCTGGCTGGATGGAAGCGAAGCATGGCAAGCCGTCTTGCCTGAAGCGCCCCGCCGAGAGGTATAATAGCCCTGGAGACGTTCAACTCGCGGAGGGCTATGGCATGATGAAGAAATTACGCGGGGTGGTGCATGGGCGGACGGTGGAATTGGAGTCCGATCTCGGGATGGCGGACGGCGAAGTCGTCGACGTGATCGTATCTAGCCCCCGGCCAAAGCCGACACGCGAGGGGATTATGCGCGTGGCCGGCGCCCTAGCTGACGATCCGGAGTGGGATCAAATCATGGAAGAAATCTATCTGGCGCGCAAAGGTATCTACCGTCAGGCGTCACAAGAAAAATGAAATTTCTACTCGACACGGATATTTGCTCTGCGGTGATGCGTCGGCCGGCCGCGCTTTCGCATCGCTTCTTCCAGTACGGCATGGAAAATATCGCCATTTCGACGGTCACGCTCGCGGAACTTTCCGCAGGAGCATATCAGCGAGCCGACCCACAGAGGTTGCTGCGCTTGATCGACGATTTGCGATCGGAGATACGCGTGCTTGCCTTTGACGCACAAGCCGCTGAGGTCTACGGCTATCACTGTGGCCGGCTTGCGCGAAGAGGGCTTACCGCACCACAATTCGATTTGATGATCGCGGCCGTCGCCCTAGCACACGACTTAACTCTTGTCACGCACAATACGGCCGACTTCGAGCGGATACCGAACTTGCGCATAGAAGACTGGCTTAGTTCGTAGCCGCGACCTCTTCGACTTCGCCGCATTCCCCATCCTCGTTGCGGTCCGGTCAGTTGAGGCCGTTGGGCCGGCAGTTGTTCGCGACGCGGATGATCCCACCGGCCGCACTCCGAACGATTGACAATTAGTTTGACTTCGGTCTTCGCGCCGGTAGACTGCGAAGGACTTCCAGGGCGGGCTGGCGGTTGTTCCCTCGCTGAGGGCGGCGCAAGCTCGCGAGTTTTCTTACCAGAGGTACATCGATGCGACGGTCCGCGCTCCCCCTATTGGCTGTGATGTTGGCGTCCGTGCTGAATTCCCCGTTACGCGCCGACGACAAAGCGATGGCGATCCTGGACAAGGCCATTGCGGCCGCCGGCGGGGCGGAAAACCTCGCCAAGTTGAAGGCGGCGTCGTGGAAAGCCGAGGGGACGCTCAACTTTGGCGGCAACGAAAGCGAGTTCACCACCAGTGGCACGACGGCCGGACCGGACAAGTTGCGAACCGAATTCGAAGGGAATTTTGGCGGCAATCCGTTTAAGGCCGTCACGGTCATCGTCGGCGACAAGGGCTGGCGGAATTTCGCCGGCATGTCCTCGGAGTTGGACGCCAATGACCTGGCGAACGAAAAGCGGAATTTCTACCTCTCCTGGACGCCGGTAGCGCTGTTGCCGTTGAAGTACGCGGCGTTTCAGCTTGAATCGGCCGGCGAAGAGAAGGTAGGCGATAAGACGACCGACGTCCTCAAGATCACTGGTCCCGACAAGAAGGACTTCAAGCTGTACATTGACCGGGAGTCGGGCTTGCCGGTGAAGCAAGTGGCGAACGTGATCGGCTTCATGGGCGAAGAGGCCGAGCAGGAAACTACTTACGGCGAGTTCAAGAGTTTTGGCGACATCAAGCGATCGTCGCTGGTGGAGATTTCGCGCGACGGTCAAAGGATCATCAAACAGACGGTGACCGAGTTCAAGGCGCTCGACAAGGTCGACGAGGCGACCTTCACGGAACCGAAATAGCCGTCGCGTGAGGCGAGATTGCCAGCGTCAACGCGAAAAGTTGCGGCTGTTACGGAACTTCGACTCGGGAAAAAGTCGCGCTGCTTCAGCCAATTCTGATTCGCTGAGGAAGTTCTTGTTCCAGGCGGGAGTGGAGCGCTCGCCAAACACCCAGAGTAGTTCCGGCACGTTCGCGGGATTTCGGTCTGGTGTGTACATCATCGCCGCCGGGTGTTCATGTCAGAAACGCCCGGCGGTCGCCGATCCGCCTCCAACTGTACGCGATCCAAGAGAGCAACAAGGCCCAAACGCCCACGACGATCAGTAAGGACCGAAGGCGGAATCGAAGTCTCGGTTTAGACGCTAGACTTGACATAGCCGAGTGTCCTCTTCCGCGAGGCAAAATCGCAACCGCTTAATTCTTCTCCGCCGCCCCTTGCCCATCGGCCGGATTGAGATGCCGGCGTAGAAACCGGGCGCGTTCGATGTTGCGGTCGGCTGTGCTGAGCTCCGCGCCGCTGATCTTTTGCAGGTGCGCCGGTTGCGTGTAGATGAAGAGCTTGTTGACCGTGGGGATTTCCAGGTCGCGGATCAGGCCGAGGTTGATGCCCATCCGCACGCTGGATAGCAGCATCATGGTTTCTTCGGAACTGATCGTCTGCGCTGTGCGCAGAATGCCGTAGGCCCGGCTCACGCGGTCGTGCAGGTTCTCGTGGCTTTCCTTGACGAGGAAGTCGCGGGCTTTGCGCTCGTAGTCGATGATCGTCGGCACGACGTCGCCGACTTGCTTCACTAAGTCGTCTTCCGAACGCCCCAGCGTGATCTGATTGCTGATCTGGTAGAAATCTCCCATCGCCTGCGAACCTTCGCCGTAAAGGCCGCGCACAGCGAGGTTGATCTTCTGCAATGATCGGAACAGCTTTTCGAGTTGCCGTGTGATCACCAACGCCGGCAAGTGCAGCATCACGCTCACGCGCATGCCGGTGCCGACGTTCGTCGGGCACGCGGTCAAATAGCCAAACTGCTCGCTGAAGGCGTAGGTCACGCCGCTTTCGATGACATCATCGACCTGGCGAATCTGATCCCACGCCGCCTGCAAGCTCAGCCCGCTGTGCAACACCTGAATCCGCAAATGATCTTCTTCGTTGATCATCAGACTGACTTGCTCGCGCACGTCGATCGCCACGCCGCGGGCGCCTTCGGCCTCGGCGTGTTCGCGGCTAATCAGATGCCGCTCGACCAGAAACTGGCGATCCAGGCCCGCCATCTGATCGACGCTTAGGTACAGCAACTCGCCCGACTTTTGCATGCCCAACACGTGGTTGCGCAACGTGCGTTCAATTTCAGCGCGATCGGCCGTCGTGGCTTTCGTCACAAACGGAAATTCAGCCAGGTTACGCGCGAGGCGCACCCGGCTGCTGATGACGATATCGGACTCGGGACCTTCGCCCCGCAGCCATTCGCCGCTCGACTTAGCCAGATCTTCCAGTTCCACGAACATATTCCAGTTTGGTAAACCGCCGGCGATTGCTCGCCACGGTCAGTGCCTGCCCCGTGAGCTACTTCGACTTATCCTTCCGTCGCCGCCGCCTTGCCCTCGATGCGACGAATCTCGTCGCGAAGGTGCGACGCCTTTTCGTATTCCTCGCGCCGCACGGCTTCCGACATCTCGCGCCGGAGGCGAATTAAATCAGTTTGACGATCGGTGCCGCCTTGCAGCTTCTGCGGACGACGGCCCGTGTGTTCCGTTTCGCCGTGCACGTTCAGCAACAGCGGCTCCAGTTCCTTAGCGAAGAACACGTAGTCATGCGGACAGCCAAGCCGGCCCTTACTGCGGAATTCGTAAAACGTGATTCCGCACACCGGGCACGCCCGTTGATCGAGCTTGGCCAACTCTTCCGCCGTCTTGCCGACTTCCAATTGTTGCGAAAACAGATTGGACAGTCCCGACGCGGGTTGCGGCTCCGCCTCGGTTTGCGTGAGATACTCGCGCGCGCAAGCCTCGCAGAGGTGCAGTTCCTGGTGCTGGCCGCTGGCCAACTCCGTGATATGGAAGGTGGCCGGTTTTTCGCAACGCTGACACTTCATCGCCGCCTCCGACCGATCGGTGAAAGCGCAAGACTGCGCGCCTGATTTCCTCGCTTCGCCAGTGGGATTCTAGCAATGGCGCGGGGGGTGTCAAGGATTGAGCACGACGCGGGACAGCGTCCTAAATCCAAGCGATCCCAAGGGATACGCGCCCGAGGCGATGTTGCTTCGCTGCTTGTTGCGTTAACAGGTCCAGGATCCAATGATGGCACTCGCCGAGCGCCGGAGATAGAATTCCAGGAACCTAGATTTTTTACTCACTCATCGCCGAATTCGCTCATGACTCGCTCCGTCTGGTTGCCGTGCCTGGGATTTCTGCTCATCTTGTTCCCCTCGTTCGCTAGGGCGCAGGAAAACAGCCGCGTACTTCAACTGATGGCGTCCGCCGAAAAGGCCCTCGACGCCGGGGAAACGACCACTGCGTTACGGCTTACGGACGACGCCCTCGGCATTACGCCACAGAACGCGGAACTGCTCGCCTTCCGTGCGCGCGTGCTGGCGGCCACGCATGACTACGCCGGCGCGATCAGCGACGCCGACCAGGTCGTCAAAATGGCGCCCAAATGGGTCGCCGCCTATGACTCCCGGGGAAGCTTCCGCTTCATGGCGGGAGACTTCACCGGTTCGCTGGAGGATTTCGACAAGTCGATCGAACTGCGGCCCAAGAGTGCGGCGGAACATTGGCAACGGGGCATTTCCCTGTATTACGCCGGCAAGTACGAGGCCGGACGCGATCAATTCGCCGCCTACCAAACCTTGGACGGCTCCGACGTCGAGAACGCCGTCTGGCACTATCTCTGCAATATCAAGCTGGTCGGCAAGGACCAGGCGAGGCAGGAAATTCCCGCCACAAAGTTGGATCGCCGCGTCCCCTTGATGAAGGTTTACGCGCTCTTCAAAGCGGAAACCACGGTCGAAGACGTAGTCCGCGCCGCGCAAGATGTGGGCAAAACCGAAGAGGAAAGTCGCACCCGCAACTTCTATGCGAACCTGTACCTAGGGCTTTATTACGTCACCGAAGACCAACCGGGCAAAGCCCTGGAACATTTGAAAGCCGCTTCGATCCCAGCTCACGAAAAGTCTGGCTACATGTGGCACGTGGCCCGCATTCATGCTGGGCTGCTGGAAAAAGAAGTGGCCGACGAGACGACCGCGAAACCCTAACGCAATGCCCGAGCTGCCGGACATCGTCGTCTACATTGAAGCGCTCGAGCAGCGCATCGTCGGCGAACCACTGGAACGCTTGCGACTCCACTCACCCTTTTTGCTGCGGACTTTCGAACCGCCCCCCGAATCCTTCCACAGCCGCCAGGTGCGGGCGATACGCCGGATCGGCAAGCGAATTGCCATCGGGTTCGACGAAGAACTGTGGATCGTCCTGCACCTGATGATCGCCGGCAGACTGCATTGGAAACCGCCCGGCGCCAAACTCTCCGGCAAGTTCCAACTCGCCGCCTTCGACTTTCCCACCGGCACCTTGTTGCTCACCGAGGCCGGCGCCAAACGTAGGGCGTCGTTGCACCTGGAGCAAGGCGAAGCGGCCGTTGCACGCCATGACCCTGGCGGACTCGAAGTGCTGACCGCCACGCGCGACGAATTCGCCGCCCGGTTGCAGGCCAAGAACCACACGCTCAAACGTGCCTTGACCGATCCCGCGATCTTCAGCGGCATCGGGAACGCCTATTCCGACGAAATTCTCCATCGGGCCCGGCTCAGCCCGTTTCTTTTGTCCCAGAAACTGTCGGGCGACCAAATCGATCGCTTACACGCAGCGATCGGCGAAGTCTTGCAGGAATGGATCGCGCGACTGCGGATCGAGACGGGAGGCCAGTTCCCAGAACACGTCACCGCCTTTCGACCGGAAATGGCCGTCCACGGCCGGTTTGGGAAGCCCTGCCCCGTCTGCGGCGCGCCCGTGCAACGCATCCGCTACGCCGAGAATGAAACGAATTACTGCCCTGGTTGCCAGTCCGGCGGCCAGGTCCTCGCGGACCGCTCGCTCTCCCGGCTACTTAAAGACGCTTGGCCAAAGCGTTTAGAGGATTTATAGCCCGGCGGAGCTCGCCGAACCCTCGCAAAGGCCTCATCGCAAGTGGCCTATCCGGTTGGTCAGGACCGGGGTAGGATTGATGGATTATCTCGGATTCAGAGGCCTGGCTACAGGAAGTTATGCGTCGCGAAGACATTCGAAACATCGCCATCATCGCCCACGTCGACCACGGCAAGACCTCGCTCGTGGATTGTTTGCTCCGTCAAAGCGGCGAATATCGCGCCAGCCAAGTGAGCGGAGACTGCATTCTCGATTCCAACGACCTGGAACGGGAACGCGGCATCACGATTCTGGCCAAGAACATTTCACTCCACTACAAGGGAGTGAAGATCAATATCATTGACACGCCGGGACACGCCGACTTTGGCGGCGAAGTGGAGCGTGTATTGCGGATGGCGGACGGCGCCCTGGTACTGGTCGACTCTGCCGAAGGTCCCATGCCGCAGACGCGGTTCGTGCTCTCCAAGGCGCTGGAATGCGGCCTCAAGCCGATCGTTGTTGTCAACAAGATCGACCGCTCCGACGCCCGGCCGCAGGAAGTGCTCAACGAGACCTTCGAACTGTTCATGGAGTTGGGCGCCGACGAGCACTTGGAAGATTTCTCCTATATTTTCTCTAGCTCGCGCGAAGGCTACGCCACGCACGATCCCAAAGTGCGCGGCGATTCAATCTCGCCTTTGCTGGATCTGGTGCTGAAAGTCATTCCGGGACCGGAAGTCGATCCGGATTCCGCGCTCCAGATGTTGGTCACCACGCTCGACTGGTCCGAGTACGTCGGCCGCATCTCCATCGGCCGGATCTCCTCGGGCAGCATCGCCAAGGGACAGCGCGTCGCGCTCATGCAGGCCGGCGACGTGGTCGAGCCGTCGAAAGTGATCTCCGTCCATGTGTTCGAAAAGCTCGGTCGCGTGGAAGTGCCCGAGGCGAGCGCCGGCGATATCGTGGCGATCGTGGGCATGGAAGAAGTGGAGATCGGTGACACGATCAGCGACATCGATAACCGCCGCGCCTTGCCGCGGTTGGCGGTCGACGAGCCGACGCTGGAAATGGTGTTCAGCGTGAATTCCTCGCCGCTGGCGGGACGGTCCGGCAAATTCCTTACCAGCCGGCACTTGCGCGATCGGTTGATGCGCGAATTGGAGCGCAACGTCGCGCTGCGTGTCGCGCCAGTCGAGGGTCGCGATGCTTACGCCGTCAGTGGCCGCGGGCTGTTGCATCTCTCGGTATTGATCGAAACCATGCGCCGCGAAGGCTTTGAGCTTTCCGTCGGCAAGCCGCGCGTGATCACGCGCGAGCGCGACGGTGTCGTCGAAGAGCCGTTTGAAACCCTGGTCGTGGAAGTGCCGCCGGATCGTCTGGGCGCCGTGATGGAATTGGCCGGCGCTCGGCGCGGCCAGATGACGCACATGCAGCAGCGCGGCGATTTGTCGCACGTGGTGTTCACGATCCCGGCGCGCGGATTGATCGGCTTGCGCACGCGTCTGTTAAACGCCACGCAAGGCACCGCGATCATCCATCATCGTTTCGACGGCTACCGTGAGCTGGAAGGCGACATCGGCACCCGCGCAAACGGCGTACTGGTATCCATGTTGCCTGGGAAAGCGGTCGCCTTCGGACTGGACGGCCTACAAGATCGGGCCGAAATGTTCGTCGGCCCCGGCGATGAAGTCTACGAGGGAATGATCGTCGGCGAAAACAGCCGAACTGGCGACATGACGGTCAATCCCACGAAAGAAAAGAAGCTCACCAACATGCGGGCTTCCGGCAGCGACCGCAACATCCTGCTCAAGCCGCCCCGCCAGATCTCACTTGAAATGGCGCTCGAATACATCGAAGACGACGAGCTCGTGGAAATCACGCCGGACAGCATCCGTCTCCGCAAGGTGATGCTGACGGAGCACGACCGCAAACGCGATCAACGCAAACGGGCGCCGGTCGGGGCATAGGCGGGATGAGCGGGCTGCAAGCTCTGTTGTGCGCGGGTCTCCCGACTCCGCATATCCGCTCGACCGAAGGTCTCCCAGTGCGCCACGGCGCGAGCGCGAACCAACTACCAGCGACGGGAGACCTGCGGTCGGCTCGCGTGCGGGGTCGGGAGACCCGCGCACAACAGTAAGGTATCCGCGGGGCTGAGTCCCATGACTCCTGCCTGACACGCTTGGCGATCAACTCACTTCATAGCGCGTCGTTGCAACAACATCCACTCGATCAACTCCGGCTGCAAGTACGCCTGCTGTGCCGATTGAGTATGGGTTAAGCCCGAGAACTCGGTATAGAGCGGCTTGCCTTCCTTGGCTTGGACCGCGCTCAACATGTCGCGCGAATGGCTGGCCGCGATCATCTCGTCGTCGGCGCTGTGAAACGCCCAACACGGGAGCTTCGCAAGTTTTTCCGCTTGTTGAGGCTGCCAACCGTGCGCGATCGGCACGATCGCGGCCCAACGCTCGGGATGCGCAGCGCCCAGACTCCACGTGCCTTCGCCCCCCATCGAGAAACCGGACAGAATGATACGATCCTTGTCGATCGGATATACTTCCTGCACGCGATCAAGAATACGCAACGCACGCTGGCCGCCGCTGCGTTCCGCCTGCCAGTCCTCGCCATTGAGTGCTTGAGGAAAAATGGCGATCAACGGAAATTCGTTATCCATGGACGCCAGAGCGGCAGGCAATCCCTGTCCCAGGTGCCGCTTGCCGTCGGAACCTTGAGCGCCGTCCCCGTGTAAGAACAAGATTGCCGGAAACTTTGCACCCGACTCGACCTGCAATGGTTGATAAACGACGTACTTGCTCGCGCCGAGCTTGGCGTCTTGGAAATCGAATGTGCAGAATCGCGGATCGTTGGCAATGCTGTCGCCGTCAGGGCGAGCGTCGTTAGCTTGCGTTGGCGTGCTCTTGGCGATCGCGGCCAATTCCTTGGCGACGGCCGCCATCTCATCGGGCGGCAACGCGTTGTCCGCCGCGTCGACCAACAACTCGATGGCAGCATCGAGCAATTCGTTCGGCGGCGGGCCGATCCAGCGACGGCGGATCACCCCGTGATGGTCGATCAAATAGAGCGTCGGATAGCCGAGGATTCGCCACTCTTCCGTAATCTGCGAACCATTTGGCAAGTGGTTTTGAATTGACGGCCACGTCATCTGATGCTCTTGCGCCGCGGCCGTTGCCAGCTCAATCTCGTCATCACAGTTCACGCCGACCAACGCGAATTTGCGATTCGCGAAGCGCGACACCAGTTCCCGTTCCTGCGGTACCAATTGCATGCAGGGATAGCACCACGTGCCCCAGAAGACCACGAGCGTCGCTTTGCCTTGAAAATCCTTTAGGTGGATCTCGTTGCCATTCAGATCGACGCCGTGTAGGTCCGGCGCAGGCTTCCCCGTGGCGCGAAACCGCAACTCGGACCGTTGCCGTTCGGCCAGGTCGCGGTAATTCTGTTCGATCGACAGATAGCCGTAGGGCGTTTTACCGTCGAAGTCCGCGAGGAATTCCTCGAACAGCGACAGGGCCTCCTCTTGACGCTCCTCGCCGACCGACATGGCAAGTTGCGCCTTGGCGAACTGTGCAGTGCATCGCACCGCGCGGTCCTGGTTCTTTTCCAGGATGGCGTCGAGATGCGACTCGAAGTCCTGAGTCCAGGGCGTGCGATTCCAAACGGTCATCGCCATCGTTTCACAAAACGGCGTGATGTCCGGGCTGACCGCAAAGTGATCGCGAATCAGGTCGGCCGCGGCCACAAACGTCGGCGAAGGGGACTGCTCTTCGCCGGGCAACGACATTTGGCTCACACGAGCCGCCAGCGCCGCCGCCTGGGGATGATCCGGCTGTGCCTTGAGGCGCTTTAACAGCAACGGCGCTTGGTCGTCAAGTTGCTGGAAGTTCCCAAGATGTCGATAACAAGCAGCGTCGATCAGTTCGAGATCGCCCTCCTCCAGGAATTTTCCGATCCGTGCTTGCATCGCGCCATCTCTGTCCTGATCGGATAGTCGGGTTGCCGCCAAGAGCAGGCAAGTCGCGCCGCCGACGGTGTTGGGATGGTTGTCGGCAACTTGCACGCAACGGCCGAATAGCGCCTGTTTCTCATCCGACGAAAGCCGGCCAGAAGCTTGCAACTCGCTGCGAATTTGCGTCATCGCGCGAATGTCGGCGGGGCGAAAGGGATCGAAAATGACGATCCAGGCAGCAATCAGAAACAACAGGAAGAGCCCGCCCAGCACATACGCGATCCGACGCAGCATACATCGTCTCCCAAGAGGTCCAACGTCATGAATGCGCCGCAGTCGGCGTGTATCGATCCAGAGACGAATGGCACTGTCGCTTGTCTCGCTTGATCTTACGACGAGTGGGCTTTTCCTGCGAGCAGTGTGGTGCGGGCTAGGTGGCGTGGCTGGGTCAGCAGT
>JAWXBP010000081.1 GCA_034440135.1 Planctomycetia bacterium | reverse complement strand
GTCATAAGCAATCGAAGTAAAATTCACATCCAACAACGTCGGCACGATCTGCAGGAGGAACGGTCCGTCCGGATCTTCGGGCAGCGTGATCTCACCCGTCGTCGCGTCGACAGGCACGATGTAGAACGCGAATTGCGTAGCTTCGTCGACGCGCCATGGTAGCACGCTGCGAACGCCGAAAGTTCCGTTCGAATCACGCGTGGGAAAGTTCAGCGGCACGTTGAGGTTGCCGCCTTGAATACGGAAGCCGACCTCTTGGCCGACGTTCGCGGAAGGCGCGCGGGGAACTGCCGCCAGACCGCTGCGCGCGCGGAGATCGCTCGCCGGACGAACGGTGAATTCAAATGTGTAGGGATCATCCATCGGATTGCCGGCGCGGTCGGCAATGATCGAGTTGGAAACGACAACACGGTAATTCCCGGTGTCCAGTAACGACTGCGGAAGAATCGTCAGCCGCCGCGCTTGGGCGCGAGCTTCGATGCCGGTCAATGGCATGGCTTGATCGTCACCGCCGCCGAAGACGCCGTCCGCGCCGAGGTATGTCACGCTGATTCCGGCGACATTCAACAGGGAGGTGTCGAGCGGCTCGCTGAAACGGACGTCGATCGTGGGAACGAAGAAGGATTTCAATCCGGCCGCGGGCGTCGTATTGATGACAGTCGGCATGACCGTATCCGGCGCCAGACCGAACGTCAGTTGATTGGAAAGCGTCGCGTTGCCCCCCGTATCGGTCGCGCGAACTTGCACGCGCATGGTGGTGGCTCCGGACGCCAAGGTCGGCGCGATGGCCGTCAAATCGAACGGAAAACGCACATCGTTGACGACGATTTGTCCGTTCACCAGTAGTTCGACGTTTCGCACTTGCACGTCGTCCTGCACCGCGACATCAATCTGGATGGAGCTTCCTTCGACGATCTGGACGCCAGGCGCGACAGGATCGACGTCCGCCGCCGGACTGGCGATCGAAATCGTCGGCGCGGTGCGCAGCGCATCGAACGAAAGGTAATTGACGACGACCAATCCCGCGGAGCCGTTCGCGACAAACCCAATACCGGCGCCGATCGCGACGCCGCGCGGCGGCGCGGGGAGCGTGAAGCTGGCCAACTGCTGATTCGTTTCCTGCGGATCAGAGACGTCGAGCACCGTAAACAGGTTCTGTCCCGCGGCGCCGACAATCGCGGCCAAGCCGGAGCCGTTCGCCGCGATGGCTTGATCGGGCGCCGTAAACGGACTCATTACGTCCGGTCCGCTGATCAACTGCATCGCCGCCGGATTGGAGACATCGACGGTCGAGACACCGCCGCGGTCCGCATCGGCGGCCGTGACGTACGCGACGCCGCCGCCGACAAAGAGCTTGCCGCCCGCGGCGGTCAATTGAACTGAACTGATCGGAACCAGCGTCAATCCGCTCACACCAACGGAATGCAGCACGCGATTGAAATCGACGGCATAGAGCACGCCTGAATCCACCGCGACATCGGAAATCCCCGCGGCGCCCAGCGCCAGGGATTCCAAGATTTCGCCTGTCACCAGGTCGACGCTGGCGATGCGGAAACCATCGACGACATAGGCGACGCCGTCGACGACTTCGAGCCGCGAAGCGCCGAACGGCGTGTATACCGTGCGCAGCAGTTCCGGCATCATGGGGTCGGAGACGTCCACAATATGCAATCCGCCGGAGCCGGACGCGACCACAGCGAGCGAACGTTGCGAGTCGATGGCTACGTCCAGGCTGTTGCCGGGCAGCGCCAGTTGTCCGAGCACGATGGGATTGTTGAATTGGGTGGCATCGATGATCGCGAGGCCGTGCGAACCAGTGGCGACGTAGGCCAACTGGCTTTGCGCATTCAACACGCTGCCTTCTAGCACAACTTCCTCGGCGCTCCCCATCAAGGGCAATGCCGAGATTACGCCCGTCGGGAAGCCACGGTTGTCGAGCGGATCGAGCCGCTGCTGGATTTCGGCCAGATCGCGAAGACCGTCGTCGTCGGTGTCGACGCTGTCGAACTCGGTGCCGATGATGAACTCGGCAATATCATCCAAGCCGTCGCCGTCAAAGTCGGGCGAGGTCGAGCGCGTCATCACGATGCGCGGCATCTCGAAACTGAAGCCCACCGGAGGCGTGGTGAACTCGCTGTAACCGTGGCGGCCGCTGTCGACATGGTAGACCCATTGTCGATGGCGCGCGTTGGGGGCCAGACCGACGCCGCCGGGACAGAGGAATTCGCCTTCCGTCACGTCGGTGGAACCGCGCATGACGAAACCCGTGTCCAAGTCTTCGATCATGAAGAAGAATTGTCCGGTCAACGGCTGGAGGGCGCCGCCGCCGCGCGTGCTGTCGGACACCGATTGAATCGTGAGGCCGTTGATCACGGCGCCGGGGAACGAGCCGCCCAGGTCCTCCAAACGCACTTGCAGTCGACCATCGGTCACCACGGCGCGGTAGGTATTCGTCTGGAACTGTCCGGCCATCGAGCTGACGTTGCCCAGGAAACGGTCCTCGACGAACACGCCCATCATGTCGCGGGCCGCGAGCTGATCGCCCATTGTGAGCGTGATCTCATAGGTGCTGTTGGGCAAATCGACGGCGAACGTGGCGTTGCCCGTCGCGTTGTAATCGCGCACCAAAGCCAACTCATTGACGCTAGTGACGAAATCGGTCGCCGTGACGCCGCTGCCCGGCAACCAACCGAATCCGCGTGCGGCGGAATAGGCGGTGTCCGGCGCAATGCGGGTGAATCCTTGCGCGACGGGCGACGAGGGTGTGCCGAAGTCGAATTGAAACTCTGGCGTGCCCAGGATGGAAACGGGCGCCGGCGGCGGGGCGCTGCCGACGGGCGTCCAAGCGCTCACGTAGGTGACGCTGTTTCCGGGGAAGAGGCTCAGCGGGCCGGCGCCGGCCGTGATGGGATTGTAGGAATAAACCAGCACCTGATCGATGTACAACTCGTAAGCCGGGAAGCCGTCGTGCGAGCCGCTGATCATGTACTCCGCCGGCATGCCGGACTGCTGGCGGATCGAGACGAAAATGTCGCTGTCGATGGATGGCGCACCGAACGAGGCGAGCGGGTTCGCGGCATCCAGGCCCAACCGGACATTGACCTGGTTTCCTCCGCCACGCGTCGTGACGACAGAATTGTTCGAAGAGTTGACGGACAACGTGTCTCGATCCGGCGTCGCACCGGCATTGATCGTGTAGTCCCAGTTGGGACCGCCGGGGACGGCTGTCGTCTGGGACGGCAAATAGCGCGTCGTCTCGCCGAAGTTGCGCGTCGGCGCACTCAATTCCGGCGAGGAAAGGGAGGGATCGACATTGATGGTAACCGCTTGCAGCGCTCGGTGGGTGCCGCCGCTGTAGCTAAAGCCGCGATTGTCGCCTCCGAACACGCAGTGCCGCAGTCCTGGCACGATGCAATCCAGATCATTGGGCGGAATCCCCAACAATGGTGCGCCGACGGCTTGCGTGGGAATAAACGCCCTCAGACGGATTTCGACGTCGTCGAAATCGCCGTCGCCGTCGCCGTCGCCGTCGCCGTCGCCATCTCCATCTCCATCTCCATCTCCATCACCGTCTCCGTCTCCATCTCCATCTCCATCTCCATCACCGTCCCCAGGCGTGTCGCCGCCGCCATTTGACCAGGGATCTGGGAAGTGCCAGCCGGGCGCCAAGATGCCGACGCCGGGGTCCGAGTCGATACTCAACCCATCGGCGCTGACCGTCGCGGATCCGATGATGTCCCAACGTCCCGCGTCGTGGTTGAATGAGTAGATCAGGCTCTTCTCGCCGGGCAGTTGTCCTTCAAGATTTGGAAATGAGACAGGCGCCGGTGCATCGAAGTTGGTCGCCCCGATGGCCTGAATCGACACGACTAACGGCGGCGACGTCATCGGCGGCAGTGGCGCCGGCGTGCGTCCCGTCGGAACGGGAATAATCAACGCTTGCGTCGAGACGTTGCCTTGTTTGTCGATGGCGGAGCCGGGGGCAATTTCGACTTGCATCCGTGCGAACATTTCCGGATCGACGTCCGGGAACATCTCCTCCAATTTGTCCATGCCCGCGTCGCCGAAACCGATCATCGACGTTTGCGTGGGCGACAGAGCTTGCACGTCGCCGATCGCCATGGGAGGTAGATAGACGTTGAAGGGCATGCCGCCCTTGTTGAGCTGCACCGTTTGACCGGGCACCACGTGGAAGGGCTTACCGACGCTCGGATAGGCGAAGCCGGGCGGCGGATTGGGGACCGTCGAGCCGTCGATATGAACGAAGAACTCCGGCGACGGCATATTGGTCAGCAGGAAGCGGCCGTCCGCGTCGGTTGTGACGTTCGCTTCGGGAAAGGCGTCGACGCGAATCGTGGCGCCGCGCAGCGGCAGATTCGTGTACGAGTCGTACACGTAGCCGAAGATGTTGGTGTTGGGAATGCGCGTGAGGGGCAGCGTGCGAAAATCGAAGAAAGTGGTCCCGCCCGCGTCGCCGTCGCCATCGACGTCGACCGGCAGCCCGTCGCGCCCGCGCAACAGATTGCCGTCGAGCATGACCCGAATCTCGGTCGCTGCCGGCAATGGTTGATCGGCGAAAAACGTGGCCGATTGTTCCAACATCGAGACACGAATGCGCCCCGCCAATCGCTGTCCGTTGGCGATGAGAAAGAACGACTCGTTCGTGATGGAATCGGGATCGACCGTGCCATCGAAACGCACGGTCGTCTCGCGTTCCAGACCGACGCGTTCCTCGCCGACGCCCGGTGCGCCGCCGGTGAACTTGACCGGCTCTGTGACCGGCGTGCCATCCGGCAAGACGGCGCCGAAGTAATTCCGCACGGCGTTCAGGTCTTCCACGCCGATGTTCAAGTTGCCGGTAATATCGCCCAACACGCGCAGGCCAGCAACGCCGAAGTTGTTACGCACGAGGTTGAGGTCGGTGACGTCGACTCGGCCATCGCGATTGATATCCGCGAGGCGCCCGGGCTGGTTGGTGCCGAAATCGTTGCGCACCAGATTCAAATCGGTGACGTCGACAATCAGGTCGCCGTTCGCGTCGCCGACCAGAATCATCTGCGACGACGCGAAGTTATTTCGCACATGGTTCAAGTCCGACACGCCGACGCCGCCGTCCCGGTCCACGTCGCCCGGCAAGACGTCGAAGTTGAAGAGAAAATCGCCGCTGGCCACGCCGTCGCCCGAGGGGAATTGCAACTTCTGTGCGGACCACTCGCCGTCGAGCAGATTCATGTCCGCGTCGTGAATGCGTGACGAGAGATCGATGAGCAACCGATCCACGGACAGCGGAGCGCCGAGGGTCCAAGTGCCCGTGCGGGAAGCCGCATCGTAACTAAACGACGCGACATCCAACTCGCCGGACCTGACGCTGCGCAGCGTCAAGTCGTGGACCGTGACGTTTACGTCCTTGGTGAACGTCAGCTTGATTTGATCGAGATTTGTCCAGGGGAGCGTGCGAGCCTGGTCGTCGCCGGCTTGAAGGGAATAGCCGCCGTCGCCCAGCCCCGCTTCGAACAAGAAATCAAGATACGTGTCGGTCCACTGGGTGCTGCTGACTTGCACCGCGGAAATCGAGGGAGCAATGCTCAATACGCGGCGCTCTTCGAGTCGCTCCAACTGTCGTTTGGGACTGCGACGGAGTCTCTGATCCTGCCTTCTTGAAAGCGCATTGATGGCGCGGCGCGCAAGAGAGCGTCGGAGTCGCATGGTATGCCCCTTGAATTGTCGGCGAGAGACAAGGCTCGAAAAGCACAGTCTCGATAAGCAGCGGTGAAACGGCCGCAATCTAACAGTGCTGTCAAGCGCGGACAAGCATTTTCTCAGATTTCCTTTTGCGATCCAGTTTGCATAAGAACTATGGCAAATGCTCACGAACAGTTCGGCAAATGATGTGCGCTCGGCCATTGTGGATTTCGAGTCGCGTACCGAACGAGCTACTGAGCGCGGCGAGTCGCTTGAGAATGGCCACAGCAGTATCGCCTACGGCCGGCGCCACGGCTTTGTCGTGAAGCAGGATCGGAATGAGCTCGATTCCGGCCACGCCTCGTTCGTCGAACGAAAGCATCGCCATCACCGAACGGTCGTCCCAACTGAGGAATTTGAAATCGCAGAGGAAATTGCCCAGGTCATAAAAGATCGGGCAATCGCGGTACATTTCAATTGCCCGATTGACGTGCGCATGGTGGCCGATCACGGCGTGAAAACCCGCGTCAATCGCCGCGTGCGCCATGGCGACATGTTCAGGAGGAACTCGCGACTCATGATTGCGGCCCCAGTGGATTGCCAGTAGCCGAATCGTCGATGACGAATCGTCTGTCGCGATGAGCTTGTCCAGGTGTCGCTGGAAATCGCTCAACTTTTCTGACACAAAGCAATAGCCCGGCAGGGTTTCGGTAGCGCGAAATTCGGGTTCAATCGTCGTGACGGCATGCAATGAAGCGCTATGCGCTCCCAACTGAAACTTCGCCGGACGCTGCGCCGACATCGCCGTCTCTCCCGCTCCGGCATAAAAGACGCCGCGACCCGGCAGGTGACGCGTCAGCATTTCCATCAACGCGTCGGGCCCGTAGTCCATCGCATGATTGTTGGCGACCGAAACGCAGGTCACGCGATCGGATGGAAAGACGTCGAGCATCGTCGGCGACGCCCGGAGGTGCCAGACGCGATCGCCTTGCTTGGCCACGGGCGAGCCGCTCTCGGCGACGACGCATTCCAAATTGCAGATCAATCCGTCCGCTTCATCGAGCACTGGTCGAATTGCAGCCAGCGCATGTGCCGTGCCCAGCCGCTCCGCCCAGCGCTCGGTAAATCGTCCGAGTTGCGCGTCGCCGGCCAGCAGCATACGGGAGATTCTTCCTGCGCCGCTCGTGGATTTCCTCGCGGTTGGTCGCGCTGTGAATCGCTCCAGCATCCGGTCCCGATAGCCACGCACCTCATCGCCAGCGGTAGAGAATGCCGCTTTCGGCACCTGCGTCAACAGCGCCATGGCCGCCATAGCCGCGTGCTGCACGTTGTCGCAGCGCACCTGATTGTCCGCGAGTGTCGTTCGCAAACCGCCGAGCACGCGTTGGCGATGGCGCAGGTAGAAGGCGTTCTCTTCGCGAAACTGCAATTGAATCAAGTAGCGCCAGCCCCATCTCAGAGAGGAGCAGTAGGCGGCGGCGCGGGTCTCGTCGCCGGCCGCGCGCGCAGCCGCATAGGCGTAGGCTAGCCCTTCCAAATAAACTGCCGTCGACGAAGCATGCGACGGGCCGTTGTAGGCGAAACGGCTGACGAAGAAATCGCCTTGTTGGTCGAGCGGACTCGCTGGATCGACGTTTTGCAGGCACACGAGCCAGTCGTTCAGTTCGAAGATCGCTTTCGTGTAGTCGTCGTCACCCGTGAGCTTGGCCAGTCGCCAGTAGGCCATCGTGTGCCAAGGAATGAACGGAGCATAACGTCCTGTTGCGCGGTAATACGGCAGGTAATACTCGCGCGCGTGCCGCAGACGTTCCTGGAGCGCGGGATCAGGCCGGCGCTCCAGCCACATCGCCAAGGCGAGCATCGCTTCGCCGCTATAAAAGCTCTGTTGGTCGTTGCGGTCCGACGGCACGAAAAACGTGCGAAAGCTCCCGTCTGGCTCGCTTTGGCTCAGCAAGCCGTGCTTGAGCGATGCGGCTTCGCTCGCATACTTTTCGCCGTTGTCTCCGGCCAAGAGCGCCATTAGAGCGCAGGCCGCGGCCCCCAGTTTCGCTTTGTCTTGATCGATGATGTATGCGAAGGCGCCGGTATTGCGGTAATACTTTGCGAGGTTATACGCCAGATTTCTTTGATACGCCTCCTGATGCCGTTGGTCCGGAGCGTCGCGATGGAGTTCCGCGAGGCAATGCGTCGCCATCCATTGTCGCAGGTCGTTGTTCGCCGAACTGTATTCGCCCCGCGACGGAAGATACTTGTATTCCAAGCTACCGTCGCCGCGGACGTGCCGCAGCAACCACTTGCCAGCGCCGTCCAGCAGTTGTTGAACGGAGCCGAAATCGGTCTGCTCGCGTGGAATCGTGCGATCACAACGGAAGAGCCGTCGGGGCGGCGTCGCGCGAGACGGCTGCACGAGATGGATCGTTTCCAGCCGCCACAGCCGCGCGTCGGCACGTCGATATCCGTCGCTCGAAAGTCCGATCGATTCGGCGAGGCGCTCACAGGTCTTCGTCGCGGAGTAATTGTGAATGATCGGCTTGCTGGACGAAAACCAAGCGCAACGCCCAGCGCACTCCAGGGCAAGTCCATGCACGCCGAGCGAAATCGCCTGGCTAATCGCCGAATGGGAGCGATCCGTAAGTTCTTCGGCGCCGTGGAACAGCGTGAGCTCAATGCCAAGCCGATCGCTTTCCGGTAATTTCAAGCGGCGATTGTCACGGACAGGCCGTTTCTCGAAGGCGCCGAGCCAATCGACCAGTTGGACGCCAGGTTCAAGTTCCAACTCGTTGAGCCCGGCATGGCAGCCCTGCCAAAGTCGAAGGGCGTTTGCCACGCCTTGCCAGAGGCTCTCGCCAATGGTTGCGCCTTGCCCAAGCCCCTCGCAGAGATACTTTCCGTCCTCGCGAAACGACACATGAATCGGCGCGGCCGGCGTCAGCGAACAAGGCGTGACCACGAGCTCATCGCGTAACTGGCTGCGCACCGCCTGACGAACATAGTCCACCAACGACACTCCGTCCTCCGTCGAAAGCTCGCATAGCTCCGACTGAGGGTGAAAATTGTCGACGTGGTACAGTTTCCAGTACTCAGTGGTTACCGGCTGGCGCACAACTCAATCCTGCCGGGCTTATGACTTGCCCCGCCACTTGCGACGCGACGCCGCCAAGAGCGTTCCACCGGACAACAGCAGCGCCCAGGTGCTTGGTTCCGGCACCGGTTGGAAATAGCGACTCGCCACATAGTCTGAAACGGCGCGACCCAACGCTTGTCCGTCTTCCTGATCCATCCGCCAATGGACGCCGAGATAAATGCGACTCATGGTGTTTTCGCCTTCTGGAGAATTCTCCAGTCCGGGACCAAGGGCGCCGTCTTGCGTGAAGCGAACGTACTCGCGTGTTCCGCCGCCGCCCGGCTCGATCGAGAACAGCGCATATTCGTCGGTCACCGCATCGACGCCAATCATCGCGTCGGCCACGCTGAAGTCGTTCGTGCCGTAGAACAATTCCAGCGCTCGGTAAATGGCGCCGCCCATCGTCGCATGCCCCGACGTGTAAGCGGGAAATGGCGGCGTAAAGTCATCGGCTGCGCCGTTCGGATCTGCCCCGGGCGAACCCAACGGCGCCCATTCGAGATCTTCGATCGTGTCGGGGTTGTCGTCTTCCGCCGCGCGGCGAATCCCGGTGATGGGCCGCCAAAGGTCGGCTTCGTATTTGACGTCCCAGGTTGCGATGATGGCGTCGGCCAGGGCCACGGACGCCATCGCAAACATGCGAGCGTTCTGTTCTGGCGAATTGCCGATTTGATTGCCGATTTCGATCATGTTCTCACTGAACAGCACCGGCGGCGCACCGGTGCCCGGGCGATCATAGGCCCAGAACAGGCCGATCGCGGTCTGGTCGGCCGTGCGGGTGTCGCTGACCCGCGAACCATAAGCCTTCACCTCGTAGTACGCGTCGGTGTAGCGTTGACTCGTGATGTCCGGCAGGTTGAGCACCGCATCGAAATGGTCGGGGTTCGGCATCGCCCAGGGATGCACCGATCCCCAGTCGGAACCCCAGCCTTTTTGCCCGGGGTGCAGGGGATCCGAACTCCAGTGTCCGGGCGCGTCCGACGGCGTGTATTGATCGGGCAGGTTCCAGCCGTCGTTTTGATGAGCGTTGATGTATTGCTGGGCAATTTGATTGCCGAGGCTGATGCCGGCTGTCTTCGCCGCGCTCTTGGGAATGACCGCCAAGCGCGTCGCCAGCACGTGGTCGAGCGTCATCTGTTCTTCGGTATAAATTTCGCTGATCACTCGATAGGCGGCTTGAGCGACGGCCGCATCCACGGAGGCGTGCGGCGCATGGGTATCGACTTTGAAGGGCTGGTGCGTGCGATGAATGGCCTGATAGACGTCGTAAATCGAACCGTTCATCATCGCCATGGCGCGCGTCGGCACGCCAGGATTGTGCTTGGACACGACCTTCCGCGCCGCGTTGTTCAGCGTGACATTCCAGTCTTGCACGTTGTCGGCGTGTACCAGGGACGCCGAAGCAATCATGCTGCCGCAAATCAGAACTGACACAAAAACGCGTTGCATGGAAATCTCCACGGGCCGGATTGTGCCTGCCCGGACCGAGGTACTCCCCCGGGCGGTGTGAGCAGGACCGAGCTCGTACCTCGCCGCCTCGTCAATTCAACGGAAATAGCGCCGCACGGGAGTCGTCCGTTCGCGCGCACGCTCGCCGAATAACCCGCAAGCCCTGAAGCGGCGCGTCGAGCACGCAAACACTTGCCGTCCGCGCGCGTGCCATGACGAACGTCACGACAGATTCCGTCGTCGCAGCATTGGCCAATCCATTCGGCGCCGAAGCGGCATTCTTGACCTGCTTTCGGGCCAGCCAAGGCGACTGCAATATAAGCACTCCCGATGCGCGGTCAAGCAATTTCCCTAAAACAAGAGAAGTTCCGGGGAAAAACTTTTCGTGTTCTCTTGTGCGGCAACCGCGCAGATTTGCTGAGTTCGCGTCGATCGCAATCCGACGGTACGACATTGAAATGACGCGATCTGGGCGCGAATTGAGTGCGACACAGGAGTCGAGCGGCGTTCAATCGCCCGGCTCGCGGGCGCTGTTCTCCACCGCGCTGTCCGGCTCGCCGAGGTCTTGAAGTTTCTCGCCCGTCTCGCGCAGGACGGACTTGCCGTGTTCGACGGCTTTCTCCGTGGTCGCTTCAATTCTCCGCTCGTCAATGATGATTTCCGTCGTGTCGCCGGTGCGTCGAAGGCAAACGACGCCGGTGGCGATCGCGATTAGGACGACGATCACGAACACAACCAGCAACACAAATCCGAAGCCGACGCCGCCCCCGCTCGCTTCGTCCGTTGTCGTGCGATACCAGGCCATGTGGATCCTCCTCAATCAATAGTTGCATGCCGCCTCCTTGCGCCTTACGCCAATCTCATACCAATGTCGCGCAGTGGATCGGTCGAGGCCGTCCGCGGCATACGCGTTGCATATCGCCGGACGGACCGCTAACGAAGACGAGGTGCGTCAGACCGTCGAGGAGAAACCGATTCTCTTGGTCCCGCGGGGTTTCCGCACCTATCACCGGCGGGCGAGAACAATTGGCAACGTCAAATTGTTCGAGGACGGTCCGACACGGTGGCGGCGACCCGACACAACCGCAGGTGGTCTACCAGGCCATGCTGGGTTGTCCGCCCGGCCAGACTCGCCGACAGTTTGGTTGGGCGTCTTTATTTCTCGTCGAAGTTTGATTTAGCATGACGCACGTCGGTCGTTTTGCGTCCAGCCGACATGTGCAAACGGGCAAGGGAGGGCGCCGTGCGACTTGAAACATGGTTTGGCATTTCCTTTGCGATACGAAACGCCGGGGCAAGCCAAACAAGAAACATTTCACTAGGATCAATCCCATCATGAGCACGCGACCGTTCGACAAACTCCACGACCTGCTGCATGGCTTCGATATGGCGATGCTCGTTACGCGTAACGCCGAAGGCCAACTTCGCTCGCGCCCGATGGCCCTGGCCGAAGTCGGGGACGACGGCACGCTCTGGTTTATCACTCAGCGGCATTCGGGCAAAGCGGAAGACATCGCCCAGGATCGGCGGGTGAACGTCTCGCTGCAATCGAGCATGAAGTTCATTTCGCTGAGCGGATCCGCCGACCTGGTGGACGATCGCAGCAAAGTGACAGAGCTGTGGAGTGAAGCTTGGAAAGTCTGGTTTCCGCAAGGCCAGGACGATCCGACCTTAACGCTGCTTCGCATCCACGGCGAGTGCGGCGAGTAATGGGATAACAGCGGCGCCAGCGGCATCAAGTACCTGATCGAAGCCGGCAAGGCCTACCTCGCCGGTACGCGTCCCGACGTGGCGGATGATCCGAAAATCCACGCCAAAGTACAACTGTAGTCGCTGCCAACCAACTCTCGGTCAAACTGGTGCATTTATGGAACGCCTAGGCAGCATGCTCGCTTCAACACCGGACGCAGAACTTCTGCAGCCGTTCGCGCATGGCGCAACCGATCGCGGTTTGGTGCGCTCGGGCAACGAAGATCAGTTTCTGATCGCCGTATTGCGCAAATCCATGCAGATTCAGCAGTGCAGTTTTTCGGCGCCGACGACGCGAGTAGCGCACGAGGCCGGCCATCTCTGGCTGGTGGCCGACGGCATGGGCGGGCACGAAGGGGGTGAAACCGCGAGCCTGTTGGCGACGGAGGCGATCGAAGAGTTTGCGCTGAACGTGCTCAAATGGTTCTTTCATTTGCGCGGCGCCGAAGGTTCCGAGTTGCTCTTGGAGTTCGAGCAAGCGCTGCGCAGTGCGGATCAACGCTTGGTTCATGAAGCCGCCCACGACCCGACGCTATTCGGCATGGGCACGACCGTCACGGTGGCATTCTTTCTCGCCTCGACCGCGTTTGTGCTGCACGTGGGTGATAGTCGCTGCTACCTCCTGAAGCGCGGAGTTCTTAGTCAAGTCACGCGTGATCATACATTGCGTGAACTACTAGCAGGCCGCGGCGAGCTGCCGCCCGACGAGGCGACGCAAGCACGGATGAGTCATATCCTAACCAACGTGGTCGGCGGACCGTCGGCAGGTATTCACGTGGACATCCACAAGGTGAAGGTCGAGCCCGGCGATCAACTGCTACTTTGCACGGACGGGCTGACCGCCATGTTGACCGACGCAGAGATCACGGACGTGCTGCTCGCGGCAGTTAGTTCGGAGACAGCATGCAGGGCGTTGATCGAAGCGGCAAATCGTGGCGGCGGTCACGACAATGCGACGGCCATCGTGGCCCGTTTCGAGTCCGTCGAAAAGGCTGCCTTGTAATCCCAGCACAGAAACGAAACATCATTTGATCTCGCGAGCAATTGTCATGCATACGCCTTCGAAGTCCGCCGTCCGTTTCGCCGTCGTCGGCCTAGGGCATTTCGGCCAGACCGCGGTGTTGCCCGCCTTTGCCAATGCCAAGGAAAAGGCGACGCTTGCCGCGCTCTTCACCGGCGACGCAGAAAAGGCGCACGAGTTGAGCGCCAAATACCAGGTGAAAGCGCACTCCTACGACGCCTACGATCGATTGCTGGCCGCTGGCGACATCGACGCGGTGTATATCGCGCTGCCCAATGCGCAGCACCGCGACTACACGGAACGAGCAGCGCGCGCCGGTGTCCACGTACTCTGCGAAAAGCCGCTGGCGGCGACGGTTGAGGACGCGGCCGCGATGGTGGAAGCCTGCGAGCGGCAAGGTATTAAATTGATGACCGCCTATCGACTTCACTTCGAGGAAGGCAACCTGCAGGCAATCAAAGTCGTGCAATCCGGTCGCCTCGGCCTGCCACGCGTGTTCACATCTATTCACTCGTCGCAAGTGGAAGCCGGCAACACGCGACTCGACGCCTCCCTCGGCGGCGGTCCGCTGGAGGACATCGGCATCTACTCCATCAACGCGGCGCGATATTTGTTCCAGGCGGAGCCGTTCGAAGCCTCGGCGTTCGCGGTGCATGGCGACGATCCGCGCTTCGCCGAAGTACCCGAAACGGTGACGGCGATGCTGCGGTTTCCCGACGATCGCCTGGCGACGTTCATCTGCAGTTTCGGCGCGGCGAACCATTCGGAATATCGTGTCATCGGCGCCGACGGCACGCTGACGATGAATCCGGCCTTTACCTGGCAAGGCGACATTCAACAGAAAATCGTCGTGAAGGGGCGTGAAGAATCGCGTACCTTCGCGCATCGCGACCAGTTGGCCGCGGAGTTGCTGTATTTCGCCGAGTGCATCCAGCAGGATCGGACACCGGAACCGTCGGGCGACGAGGGTTTGATCGACGTGCGGATCATCGACGCCCTCCGCAAATCAGTTGCGGAAGGGCGAGCCGTGAAGTTGTCGATTGAAGGTGATGCGCGGCCCAATGTCTCGCAATCCATTCAGCGCGATCCGCCGCGACAACCTACGCCGGTCAATGCGGCGGCGCCCGCTAAGAAATAGCTGCGCCTAGGGCGCGGCGGTCAATGCAGATTGGCTGTCGAACACCGATTAATCTGTTCGCCCGATCTCGCCTCCTGGGCGGTGACGCAATAAGTTGCGTCGCGATTTTTCCAAGTTGTAAGCAACGGGATGGCTGGGATGGGTCCGCAATACGAAGAGGCCGGCGAGGCAGGACAGACTCACCATTGCCACGAAGATCAAAAGCATGACAGCTGCTCCGAAAGGGTTTGACCCCTGAAGACGTGTGCAAAGTTCGCGCCGGACCAGCCTGGACGTGATCCGGCATTGCGCCGGTTAAGGCGCCGCGGCCGACTGTTCTTCGAAGATGGAATCGATTGCCGCGGTGAACGCTGTCCTGGAGACACTTATTCCTTGGTTCAAAGTGGCGAACCAGAGCGCCTCGCGGGCGCCGTTCTCGCTTTGCATTGTCCGCTTCGTAGCACGCGCCAGCAGCAACGCATCGAAGGCATGCGCCGCTTCGCTGTCGGCCCAAATCATGTTCCGCGTCGAGGTCACGGGAGAGGATTGATCCGCCAAGTTGGGCGACGTCATGGGGGCGATCGCTGTCAATGGATTGACGTAGACGCGAAAGACATCTTTCGCCAGATTGCCTTGGGCGTCACGGACCCAAATACTGATGCTGGCATCGCCCGTCATGTTGGGCGTGGGCGTGATCTTCAACGTGCGATTGGCGCCACCGCCACCCAGCACGAGCCCCGAGGTCGGCGCCAAGGACGGGTTCGAACTTGACCCGGTCACGGACAGCGAACCAGCGGGAGTTTCAGCGTCGCCGACCGTGAAGGGGCGCATGGGAATGCTGTCGCCCACCAAGGCCGTGATGTTCGACAAATCCGTGACGCTGGGCGCTGTGTTATTTGCGGTTGGTTGGACGGTGACTCGAAAGATGTCCTTGGCGAGAAGCCCGGCCGCGTCGCGCACCCAGACACTGATGGTGGTGACGCCTGTCGCATTCGGC
>JAWXBP010000080.1 GCA_034440135.1 Planctomycetia bacterium | reverse complement strand
GCGGCACCAACCCCTCTTTTTCGGCCTTTCGAGCATACCGTCTCAGGCCATCTCAAATCGTCTCAAAACATTTGATCTAAAAGGCTTTTTCGCCGTTTCGATGTTTGGCCCGCCGTCGCACGCCGACTCGGTGCGTCTCATTGCTTTTCAGCGTGTTGTTGGGAAATTGTTGGGAAAAATTTTCGCGAGTCACGGTTTCCCAACAAATCTCGAATCGGATTTCCCAACAGATGAAATTGTCCGATCTGAAATGCCGAAAGGCCGCGGCCTCCGAGCGCCTCATTAAGCTCGCCGATGGAGAAGGGCTCTTTCTCCATGTCTATCCGAACGGCAAGAAGCTCTGGCGGCTCGCGTATCGCTATGGCGGCAAGCAGCGGGACCTCGCGTTCGGACCCTATCCGCACATCAGCCTGCTCCAAGCGCGGAAGCAACGCGAGGCGGCGAAGGATCTCCTACGCGAAGGCAAGGACCCCGCAGCGGAAAGAAAGGCTGATGAAGAGACCGCAGCGGCTCTCCAGGAGACGACGTTCGCAGCCTTCTCCGATCTCTATCTCGACCGGCTGGCGAAGACCGGTCGATCGGCGCCCACGATCAAGAAGGCCAGATGGATTGTCGAGGACCTCGCCAAGGAATTGAGGGATGAGCAAGTCGCCGACATCAAACCGCGTGACGTGCTTCGCGCTCTTCGCGTCGTTGAGGCCAAGGGGAATCGCGAAACGGCTCGGCGCATGCGGGGCGTGCTGTCGGCGGTCTTTCGGCTGGCGGTGATCGAGCAAGCAATCGACATGGACCCCTCAGCCCCGCTGAAGGGCGCCCTTCTACCGCCAGAGACCCGGCACAATTCTGCGGTCATCGATCCGGACGGATTCGGAGCGTTGTTGCGAGTCATCGACGGCTATGACGGCCACAAGACAATCAAGCTAGCGCTCCAGCTCTTGGCGCTAACCTTCCCCCGGCCTGGAGAACTCCGCCAAGCGGAATGGCCCGAGGTCGATATCGCGGGAGCGCTTTGGATAATCCCGGCGCCACGGACGAAGATGCGCCGCGAGCACCGCATTCCCTTATCCCGGCAGGCAGTCGAGAAGTTCGAGGCGTTGAAGGAGATCACTGGACGCGGCCAGCGATGCTTTCCGTCCATACGTTCGCTCGACAATCCACTCAGCGATGGTGCTTTGAATGCGGCGCTGCGTGCGATGGGTGTTGATGGCAGCGTTCACGTCGCCCACGGCTTCCGCAGCTCAGCATCGTCGCTCTTGAACGAGCATTCGGCGTTCTCGCCGGAAGTGATCGAGAGAGCGCTAGCACACGGCGAGCCGGACAAGGTTCGTCGCGCATACAATCGGGCGCAATATTGGGACGAGCGCGTGAGGATGATGCAGTGGTGGGCCGACTATTTGGACAAGCTCAAGCGGCCGAGGGTAAGCGGAGCTATCGCGCCGGCGGCTGAACCCAACCAGGTTGCCGATGCCTCTGCGTCCTCAGTTTAATGCGTGGCGCCCACTGCGTCAGTGTTGGTGCGCCGCCTTCAAGGTTTCCTATGCTGCCACAGACGCGCTATCGGCCGTAGCGAACGGCAAGGAGTAACCAGCGGAGCTGTACGCGATCGAAACGGCGCACTGGGCCGTCATCCAGCATACGCCCGTCTTGGATGCGAACGCCGGGAACGACCCCTTCCTTCAGCCGCCGTGCGATGGTGGCCCGGGACACGCCAAAATGCTTCCGGATTTCTTTGTAGGTCAGCCACACCAAGTCCTTCGGGAGGTCCGTAATCGACCGATCGACGATCTCGACGAGGCCCGCTGGATACGCGGGCAGCTCATCCATCGTCACGAGATGCGCGCCGTCGTCGGCGACCAATTTACGCCGCGCCTTTATCGGACGTGTGGGGGACGGGGCCTGACCCGGTGATGCAATCGGCAAAGGCAGGGCGGATGCGCCCGCCGTTGATACATCAACGTCGAACAAGCCGAGTTGCGACGTATCCGCCGGCTTCGCCCGCGTCTTCTTGCGGGGCGGCGGAGCGAGGTTTGCGCCGGTGACCACGGCTAGCGTCCGCCGCCGACGTATGGTCGCAATTGAATGTCGCGCGTGACCAGCACGCGCACGGGAGCACCCGCGCGCACACGCAACGTCGGCCGTACTGCGAGTTCTCGATCGACAACTCGCGCGCCCGTCTGTGCTGCCTGTTGCGCGGCGGCGTCACCGAGACTTGGGACCAGTCCGCTCGATTCATTGTCCTCAACCTCATTGGCCGCAACGGCAATGACGGACGACAACGCGATCGCGGCGGCGAGCCGATCAAGATGATTATCGGTTCTGTCCGTCAGCCCCGACGCGCCAGACGGATCGCTCGCATCCATGTTCTCAAGGTTGATGCTCCAGCCATTTGGCAGGATAAGTCTATTCCAGGCAAGCAGGATGCGGTTGTCGCCATGGCGCGCGCCGTCACGATACGTGCCGATGAGCCGTGATCCCTGCGGAATCAGCAGATGATTGCCCGTCACGCTGTCATAAACCGGCGCCGTCACCTGCGCGATGACGCGGCCGGGCAAGTCAGAATTGAGCGCTGTGACCAACGCTGCAGGAATAACATGCCCCGCCTGCAATTCGTACCGCGAGCGCGGCG
>JAWXBP010000079.1 GCA_034440135.1 Planctomycetia bacterium | reverse complement strand
GGCGCCAAACGAGAGCGCCAGCGCCGCAGCGCATGAGATCCACGATCTCTTCCTCATGATGTTCTCCCAGATACTTTTGATGAGACGATCCCCTCCCAGACGAGAACCGCGAACGGATTCCCGCATTCCTCAACTGTGCCTCGCTCCCTCTCCCACCTTGGCGGTGAATCGCTTGGACGAGCGATGCACCTACTCACTCTGTTTTCAGTTCAGAACGACGCGCGAAATCGCCACGCCGCTTCGGAAAGTCGTGGATCCATGACGGACGGTCGACCGAAATCTCGACCGTGCCGTCATGCGAATGTTGCCTGAATCTCTGCCCGAACGGGCAATCTGCGGACAAATTCACCCCTCCCCCTGTCGGCTATAGTGCTTACAGGGGTTAGGCAGGGAACACTCACATAACTTAATCATTTTTCAACACTTTTCCATATCCAAGTGCTAAATAACCATCTTTTTTCCGGGAATTTTTATTCACGCGAAATACTTCACAAAAACTATGAAGTTACTGGCACATTCGAGAGGGAGTGCCAATTTCAGACGCCGGCCGAGTGGCCTTACGCGGAGCGTTCGCCACGGGAGAAGTCGTGGCGACGGTGTGGCAGTGAGCCAAGAAACGGGGCAGAAGACTTACGCCCCTTGCTTAACTATTGAGTCGATCCACAGACTTGAAGTTCAGTCGCAAGTCGCAGCGAAGAAACGCTTTCCGTCGCGAGCAGTGCTTCGATGCGATCGTTCAGCGCGTCCAGTCGCCCCAGGACGTCGTCCTGTTGACGTTCCATTTCCTGCAAGATGTTTTCGTTCGATACCATCGGCGCGGCGGCGGGAACTGGGAATCGTCGTTACTTCGCCAAACGGGACGGCGAGGTTGGCTAGCTCGTACCTTCATCGGCCGTCATAGCCACGTTCCCCAATGAATGCCTCCCGCCAATTTCCTACCGCCATCAAATGACCTTCTGGCCGTGGCACTGGGTTGCTAAGCTCTCGCCCCCGATCAAATTGCGCTTGAACGGCGAAGCCCGTGCCAAGGAGGGCACATGACCTCGATCGCGACATCCAGATGCCGACTGACCGCCGTGATTGTGGTCGAGGACGCTTCGGCAGACCTCCGGGCGTCGATGTTCAGCGTGGCTCCCGCGGCCGATGAAACCATCGTCTTGAATGTAAGCGGCCACCCGCTGAAGGCGAGCGTACCACCAGGCGTCACGTCGCTCGAGCGCGATCCGGATGATCCGGCGGCCGCGAAAAATGACGCCCTGGCCGCCGCTCAGGGCGATTGGATTCTTTTCCTGAACGCAGGCGAATCACTCGCAGCCGAAGCAGCTCAGTCAATGTGCGCATGGCTGTGCACCCAGCCGACGCTGGACGCAGCATATTGGTGCTGGCTGGATCTTCCCCCAGCCACACCGGACCTGCACGGAGAGCAAGTCGCCGTGATGCGGCTTTTCCCCAAGTGCGGGGGCCTGCGTTTTAGCGGCATCGTGCGCGAAACGGCGCTCCCCGCGATCGAAGCGCTACAGGTGCGCGTCGAGCTGTCTGACTGGCGCATAGCGGCGCCGAGCACAGGACAAGACGCGGCGGCCGTCGAAACCAGTGCCAGGCAACTGATGCGCTTGGCTACCATGGATGTACAACAGGTGGGCATGAATCCCCGCGCGCTGGTCGCCAGCGCCGAAGCGCACGCCACTTTGGGCGACCGCACTCGCGCCACACAGCATTATTACCAGGCCCTGCGCCTCGCGGACCGCGGTTCGTTGGATATGTTGATCGCCTACTACGGCCTGTTGGGCCTGTTCCGTGGCGATGAATCGGACCGCCGCCAGCAGTTGGCGGTCTGCCTCGAGGCGCTGGAGACCTTCCCCTACGACGCGCAACTGTTGTGCGCGATGGGGGCGTATCTCCAGCAACAGGATCACCTGGAACTGGCTTGCCGGTCATTTCAGGCGGCGTTCGAGATCGGCCAGGTCGAGCCGCGGGCGATTCATCTCCGCGATCTGCCGGCAATTGGCGCGGTCAATTGGAGCCTGCTGCTGCAGATTCGCGGCGAGCACGAGCGCGCTCTGAGGGTGTTAGATCAAGCTTGCCAGCGGTTTCCGCAAGTTAGCTCGCTCGCCAGGCGAAAATTGGAATTGCTCGTGCAACTCGGACGCGATTCTGAAGCGTTAGCGGCAACATCGAACGTCGCGCAAGACGGCTCGGGCGTTGAAGCAATGCGCATCGGCGTTCGCGGGGCCTGTCTCGCGGCGCAAGGGAATTGGATTCCGGCGCTGGGCTATCTGCGAACCGCATACGAGGCGGGCTGTCATGATCCGATTTGCTTGCGGTGGTTGACCATCGGCCTGCTGGCCCTCGGCCAGGCGGACGCGGCCCGGCCGGTGCTCCAGGATTGGCGCGCCGCGGCGCCTAGCGACGTCGAAGCCGCGCGTTATCAGGAAGAACTCGACAAGTCGGTCGCGAGCCCGGCGATTCGCGGACGACAAAAGGCTCGCTCCGTGCGCGTGGATAGCGCGCAGCCCGCCCCCGAGGCGCTCATCAAATTGCCCGGTGCTCCAGCGGGAGCCACTGCCGCGCAACCTGGCGTGTGAGCAAATTGCGATCCATCGCGGCATAGCGGCGGCTTCACCCGCGTCCCCTCGGCCGGTACGATCAAGCGTTTCACCGCTGATGTGCCGCGTCTTTTCAGGGAATCGCCATGCCCACCGAGAGCCCAGCGCGCGTCCAGGTCGCGCTCGTGCAGATGAAATGCGTCGAGGCCAAAGGGCCGAACGTCGAGAAAGCGCTCGCGCGGATCGGTGAAGCCGCGGCCGCCGGCGCACAGATCGTCTGCTTGCAGGAGATCTTCGCCGGGCTGTATTTCTGCCAGACCGAAGACCATCGGATGTTCGCGCAGGCGGAACCGATCCCTGGTCCGACGAGTGAGGCGCTTGCGGCCGCGGCGAAGCAACACGGCGTGGTGGTCATCGGCTCGTTGTTCGAAAAGCGCGCGGCCGGTTTGTACCACAATACCGCGGTGGTGTTCGACGTCGACGGTTCGCAAGTCGGGCTGTATCGCAAGATGCACATTCCCGACGATCCGTTGTACTACGAGAAGTTCTACTTCACGCCCGGCGACTTGGGCTTTCGAGCTTTTGACACGAAGTTTGGCCGCATCGGCGTCTGCGTTTGCTGGGATCAGTGGTATCCGGAAGCGGCGCGATTAACCGCGCTCGCCGGTGCGCAGATGTTGTTTTATCCCACGGCGATTGGTTGGCACCCCAGCGAAAAGGCGGAATACGGAGTGAGCCAACACTCCGCGTGGGAAACGATGATGCGCAGCCACGCGATCGCCAACGGCGTATTTGTCGCCGCGCCGAACCGTACGGGAATGGAAGGCAACATCGAGTTCTGGGGCGCATCGTTCATCAGCGACCCGAACGGCAACGTCTTGGCCCGCGCGTCGCATGATCGTGAGGAGACGTTGATTATCGAGTGCAACCTCGACCAGGTCGACGTCGTCCGGACGCATTGGCCGTTCCTGAGAGACCGCCGCATCGACGCCTATAGCGATCTGACGCGGAGATATCTGGACTGAATTCCAATGTGGACGTCAGGTCCAGCGGCAAGCTAGTCAGGTCCGCCAGTCTCTTCCCAATCGAAGTCGGGTTGATCGTCTCCCACATCAACATAGGCGGCGCATTTTGGACAGAATTGAACAGTCCCTTGCAACGCCGTGGGGAATTCCGATTGCGCTTCGCACTCCTCGCATGTGACGCGAATCACATGGTCGACCGTCCTGTCCGGCTGACGCTCAGCCAGTCTCCGCTCCGACTCTTGTCGTTCGAACTCCTCAAGAATTGGCGCCGCTCGATTCGTTTCCGATTGCTCAATCCAGACCTTCGGCCGATGGAGTTGTGAGGCCAAACCTCCCCACCAAACGCCTATTTGTGAGACATCCTCTTCCACAGCCGCTTCGATGCCAGCGTCAATCAGTAGATTTTTCAACAAGTGCGCTTCGATGTTACTTGCGGCGATATACGCTGCCACCGGATTTCGCAACGCCATTTTCAATGTCTCCGTCGATTGAGTGATCGATCAAGTTGACGCGTCGCAGGTCGGCGCCAACATGTCCGGCTTGCGTTCGCCGTACCAGAGGTCGAGGCCCTCGCGCTGCTTGCTAGGCTTGCCGCATTGGCGGACGAATGCGCGCCCGACGGCGGTGAGGACTTCCTTGAGCGAATGCGCCCGCAACTTACGGCCCGAGGTGACTACGGTCGGGCGCGGCACGACGAATCTACCTTGGCGCTTCCAAGCTCGAATTAAACCGACTTCTTCGCCGGCATAGTGGTCTTCCGAAAAACCGCCGGCTTGGAAGAATGCCTCGCGGTGACAGAACAGGCAGCACCCGCCGACGAACTTGAAGCAACGCGAAAACACGACGCCCGGCGGATAGATTAGCTTCGCCCACAGCGGGACCTGGCCGTCGAAGCGGAACAGGCAGCCGCCGGCGACGGCGCCTTGTTGCAAAGCGGCCAGCGATGCGCGCACGGCGTCGGTGTTGACCAGCGTGTCCGCGTCGACGAAGAAGAATATCTCTCCCTGAGCTTCGCGCGCGCCAGCGTTGCGCGTGGCGGAGATGTGCCGGTATTCGACACGGATCACACGCGCTTGGGCTGCCGTGGCGATCTCGCCGGTGCGATCCGTCGAGGCGTCGTCCACGACGATCACTTCGTACGGTTCGCCGACGGCGCGCGCCGACTCATGGATCGCGCCGAGGGAGGCGCCGACGTGCGCCTCTTCGTTGTGCGCAGGGACGATGAATGAAATCATCGTGAATGGCCTCGAAACGGTTCCGGTCGTCGCTGTTCCTCCGCATTTTATCGCCGGGAGCCTCCGGAAACCATCACGTCGACGAACTATCGCTCCAGGAACGAGTGCGGCCGAAAGTCGTCGCCGCCGTTCAGAGGAAAGAAGTGAAACGCGGCGACTGGCTCGTGACACTCGCCCGGCGGGGCTTCGTCAATTTCGTCGATAAATACGGGCGCGGCGTTGGTGAAATGACTGAAGACTGCTGCCGACAAGGCCGGCGCTGCGCGGACCACCTGCGCCGCGAGATTTGCGGCCACGGCGGGGTCCGTTGCCCAAACATGGCAGAGCACCTTGAATCCGCTCGGCTGCGAACGGCCCTCCAGCTCCATCCACGGCCCTTCGCCGCTCACCAGGACCCGATAGTTTGGCATGGGAAGGGAACACTCCAGGCAGCGGGTCCGCGTGGAAGCCTGCGCCCTGGGAGGCAGCCGACCTGCTAGCACGGAGCGGACGTCAGGCGGGGTAAGCGGGAGGATTACGACGTTCGAGGCGGGGACGCGCGGCTCGTCTGCTATCTAGAGCGTTTTTCCGGACCAATCCGGACGCCGAAGACAGCGGATTTTTGAGAAATCGAAAGATTCCCCAGGAATCTAAGCGGCTTGCGCGACCCAACAAAGCGCGCCGAGATAGCGCGACCGTCGCAGATGGCCATTTCCGCCTCTCGCAGCAAGGAAATAACCCCTTTACTCTTCTCCTCTCACCCCGCGTAGCACCGCCCACATCGCCCTGCTCCAAGGTGCATCGACCTGCGAGAACCCTGCCTGGCGGAAATACTCCAGCTGGGCCTCGATCGTCTCGTGGCAGTCGTCGCCGCTTTTCCGGGGAGCGTCGAAGTGGACGATATTCCGCTCTTCCCACCGGCGCCAATTTTCGGCCATGGCGTCAGAGAGGCGACCTGCGGCGATTTGCTCGTTCTTCCACGTCGACCAGTTCAACATGTGTTGTCGATAGGCCGCCGGGATGGGGTCCCGGACTTCGTCGCCGTTAAGCAGTACGCCGCCCGGCGCCAGGGCTTGAAAGCAGCGGGCGTAACAATCTCGCTTCTCCGCCGGGTCCAAGTGGTGAATCGCCGACATGCTGACAATTGCCACGGGGCGCTCGGGAAGCTGTGAAGTCCAATCCTCCTGTAATCGAGCTGTAAGCACGCCGCCGCGCGCACCGAACGGGGCCATGCGGCGGGTGGCAATCTCGAGGAACGCCACCGATTGGTCGACGACCAGCACTCGGCACTCGGAAAAGCGCTCAAGCATGCGCTGGGCCAGCCGCCCGCTGCCGCCGCCGGCGTCGACGATCAGGCCGCGCGTCGCGTCGACCTCGGCCAGCAGATCGAGAATGGCGTCCTGGACGGCCAGGTACTGCGGATGGATGTACTCCGCGGCGCGATCGAACTCTTCGGCGAGGTCTGTTTGATTCCAGCGGTACTCGGCCATCGGTCGAAAACTCCTGATGCTTAGATCGCAAGCCCGACACGCCAATTGCGTCAATGGTTCGCACGCGACCTTCTCAATTCATCGCGCAATCGCGCCATCCCCGTGGCGGTGGAAACGATGGGCGCGTAGCGGAGGTCCCTCCGCGCCGCGGAAATGTCGAAATAGTGCGAAGTGCTGAGCTGCGCGGCGAGGAATCGCGTCATCAGAGGCTCGCTCTGGAGCCGCAAGAGCGAGTAGACCGCTTCCATCGCAGCGCCGATGCGCCACGCCGCTTTAGCACTCAACGATCGTGCGACGGGCGGCAAGTCCGCCAACGCGAGCACTTCGTTGTGCCAGGTCCAGCAATTCACCGGCTCACCTTGGCTGATGAAATAGGCCTGCCCGCAAGCGGGGCTTCCTTGACGAAGGGCGTCGGCTGCGAGGAGATGCGCATGGGCCGCATTTTCCACGTACACCATATCAATCAAGTTCGTTCCGTCGCCGACGCGGCGCAGTTGCCCGCGCCGCGCGCGATCGATCAGCCGCGGGATCAAATGCTGATCGCGCGGGCCCCAGATCAAGTGCGGGCGCAGTGCGCAGGTCAGCAAGCCGTTTTCGCCGTTGGCCCGCAGAACCATTTGTTCGGCGAGCGCTTTGGTATGTGGATAGTGACATAGCCAGCGCGTGGCGTATGGCACCGACTCGTTAACGCCGCATTGATCGACGCCGTTGAACGTCACGCTGGGGCTGCTGCAGAAAACAACCCTTGAGACGCCGTGCGTGCGGCATCCCGTCAACACGTGCCGCGTGCCAAGAGTGTTGATTTCGTAGTAGCGTTTCCAAGGTCCCCAGATGCCGGCCACGGCGGCGACGTGAAATACGGTGTCGACGCCACGGCAGGCCTCGACGACTTGCGTCTCGTCGCGAATGTCGCCCTTGAAGACTTCGACGCCGAGTTGGGCCAACTCGGGATAGTCGCCGCGTTGAAGCGCGCGGACCTGGTCGCCGCGCGCGATGAGCTGTTCGACAATGTAGCGACCCAGAAACCCGCCCCCGCCGGTGACGAGCGCCTTCATGATGTCGAACTCTTCGCCAGTTGCTTCTCCGCCCAAACGGCGAGCCGCTCGCGGAAGATCTTGGCGTTGTGGCGGATATCCACCGGCAGCGCGGCCATGAACAGGAAGTCAGTGATTCCCAGCGTGTGTTGCTGTGCACTGCCCAGCTCGCGCAGTTGCTGCACGAATCGCTCGCGTGCCTGTGCACCGCGCGGCAGCTTGCCGGGCCATGGTTCGATTACGATCGCCGGACGCTGCGCGCCGCATGGGCCAATGCCGACGAGCGCGCTACGAAACACATCCGAGTGCCCATTGAAGATCGCTTCACACGGAATCGTGTACATCGGGCCGCTGGCCGTCAGCAGGCGGTGCGCCATGCGGCCGCAGAACCAAAAGCGATCCGCGCCGTCGAAATAACCGACGTCTCCCATCCGGTGCCAAATGCGATGGCCATCCTCGATCTTAGCGAGCGCGTTCGCTTCGCGCCGCGTGACGTACTCGCGCGTGACCACTTCGCCGGTGACGATCAACTCGCCGATCTCGCCCGCGGGCACGGGTTCGACTTCGTCGATCGACGGCAAAGGCCCGTCCACCGGGCGGATAATTTTCCAGTCGATGCCTGGGAACCTTCTCCCGACGCACGTGCCGGCGCCTTTGGCGGAGAGCGAGGCGGTCTCTTCCAGCACTTCGCGGGCCGAAATCGAAGCGACAGGCAACGCTTCCGTCGCGCCATAAGGCGTGTAGACTTCCCCGTCGATGGGCAGGCAATCGCGCACCATCTTCAATACGCGCGGCGGCACCGGCGCGCCGGCGGAGAGGACGCGTTTTAGCGTCGGCAGCTCGATGCGCTCCTGCTGGC
>JAWXBP010000078.1 GCA_034440135.1 Planctomycetia bacterium | reverse complement strand
AGCGGGGGCTTCTGTCAGCAACTCGAACAACTTCTTCAAACTGCCGCTCGCAATCCAGCGACGCAAGCGATTGTACACGGCGTCCCAGGAACCAAATTCCCCCCTCGATGGCGTCGCCGGAAAGTCCGAAGTTGTTACGGACGAGATTGAGATCGACGATGTCGACCTGGAGATCGCCGTTGGCGTCGCCGGGAAGCGTACCCTGCACATTGATCTCGCCGACGTATGACCAATGCGACCCGCCTACGACTTCGTACTTCAGAAACCTAGCCACCGGCTGGCTTCCGGCGGCGAAACTGAACGACTCGTCACGCAGATCGGCGCGACCGCTGTCTTGGATCACGCCGGAGCCAATAGCCGCCCAGGTGGCGCCATCCTGACTCGCTAAGAGATTGAAGACGTTGTCGAAGCCTGCATAGTTGTCCGGGCCGTTGAAAATGCCGCGCACTTCCACACTAGCGAGGTTGAATTCAGCCCCAAAATCGAGTTGCAGCCAATTCGGATCTTCCAAAGCCGCGTGATCCCCGGCGACCCAGGAGTGCGAGCCGCCTTCATAGTCGAGATTGTCAATGGCGTTGCCCGGCTCGCCCCCCGGTCCTGAGTCGGAGTTCGCGCTCACGACAATGTTCGGCAAATCCGTCAACTCGACGCCGTGCACGTCGCTGGGCGCGACGGGACTGGCCAGAAAACCACGCGTATTGCCTTGGCCATCCAAATACATGCCCACGACTTGCCCCGAGTTATTGATCGCGAATACCTTGGATTCGAGCGCGCCCGGCATGTGGATGATCTCGAAGTTGCCTTCGTCAAGCACGAACCCGTAGTAGCGATAGCCGACGCTGAGGTACAACCCGCCGACCTGATTGGCGTCGTTGATCCCCTGGGCCTCGCTGTGCGCTGCGGCTGGCATGTCGATCGTGGCGTAGTCACCGTTGTTCATCAGAAAGCCATGGACATCCACGCCACCGACCCGGTATGTCCCGACGACGGAGCCGGCGTTGTTAAGGCCGACGGCGATTGCTTCGGCGCCAGGAATCGAGAGCGTCTCGAAAGCGTTCCCGTCGTAACGAAAGCCCTGCATCAAGTTGTTCGCGTCCACATAAGACCCAACCACGTGTCCAGCGTCGCTAATCGACAATGCTTGCGTAAACGGCGAATGATTGAAAGGGAGGATGTCTTGAAAGTCGTCGTCCGTGCGGAGGTATCCTCGTGTCGTACCATTGGCGTCGGAATAGAGCCCTACGATCTGTCCGTCCGCGTTGATGCCGTTAGCGCTGGAAAAGCCGACGGCGCCAGGAACGTCGAAGTTCACGTACTCGCCGTCGAACAACGTAAACGCATGGGTGACGCCGTTCACGTCCGCATACTCGCCGACAATTTGACCGGCGGCGTTGATTCCATTGGCGTACGTCGCGGTGGCGCCATGATAGTCGATCGATTGATAGTCATAGGCGGCGGTCGCCGCACGGCCGCTCGCGAGCATCAGCATGCCAAGGGCCGCCCAAATTGGGAAATGGCGTTCCATAAGAGTCTCCCGGTGAGAATGTGAGTTGGCCTGATTTCCAGCTTTACGCCGAGTAGGCGCTGCCGCTTCGTAAGACGTTCCCGCGACGATAGCGACGCGCCAAGATCAAAGCAATTGCGCCGAAAGAGCCCAGCAACAGCGCCGATGGCTCTGGAACGACCGTAAAGGGTGCGACCATTTCCCAGCCGTTGCCTTGCACGTCTGTCAGCGACCAGCGAATCTCGTGGTCGCCCAACGGCCCGGCGTTGGGATCGTCCGCCCAGGGATACCAGACGACCTGAGCGGGCGCGCGGTGACTCGCTCCGTCGAAGGGGGCGTCTCCCGGACGAATATTGAAGATGCCGTCTTGCAACGTCTCCACCAGCACATCGTCCAGCCACATCTCGGCGTGCGTGGTCATCGGGAACAGCGAATTGGGAATCACCGGGCCCGATGCAAAATCGCGCGAGGATCCGGTGACGCCAGGATCCGGCAGCATCATGAACGCGAAGTAGACACCGTTTGGATCAAGCATGATCGCGCTTTGAGGAAAGACATTCTGATTGACGAAGCCCGCGGCCGCCGCATTGGTGGACAGTTCGGTATCGTAGGGCCCGAGATGCGGTGTGTACGTTGTGGTACCGGGGCCTTCGAGCGGGAGGAGTTGATCGAGCGTATTGAGGAACGCATCCGGGAACGGGGCGGCTGGGGCCGTGAACAACTGGAAGTCGGCGGGGCGCCAATTCGGCGACCCGATTTGAGTCAAATCGATCTCCGCGCCTTGGACAAGCGATGGGCAAGGATTCAGCAATTGGGACGCCATTGCTGTCAGCAGCGCTAACTTCCTGTATGTCTGCGAGCGAAACGTGTGGCGACAATTCATCAGATCGATCCTCCGGTTGAAAAGAGACGAACGGGGCATGCTTCGCCGAACAATCGACAAAGCACGAGATGCCTCAGGCGGCGATTCCTGGGCCGCTGAAAGCCGCCTGGCGGAAATCGCTCCAGGAGGAAATGCCCCGTTTGGCGTCAGAACCCGCCAAAGAATCGGACTAGAGCGCATCAAGGCTAAGTATAGCGATATCCGCAGTGGCGGAGGTAGTTACGGCATTCGGTGGCGGTGAATTGATGGAGGAGTTCGCCGCAGGCTT
>JAWXBP010000077.1 GCA_034440135.1 Planctomycetia bacterium | reverse complement strand
CTTGCCTCCAGCGTGACGTTGCTCGACAAAGCCCCTCAAGTAGACTTGACGGACGTCGACGCCGCCGTGGTCCAAGCGATTCAATTCGCCCAAGCCGCAGTGCAAACTGATCCCAATTCGGCGCAGGCTTGGGGGCGACTCGGGATGGTGCTGATCGCACACGAGATGGACGACGCGGCGCAGGTTGCCTTTGCCCAAGCCGGCGCATGCGATCCGCGCGATGCGCGCTGGCCGTACCTCCAGGCGCGAGCAGTGACACTCGGTGACGCTGGGGCGAGGATCGCGCCCCTGGAGTTGGCCGTCACCATCTGCGGTGACCAGCCAGATGCACCGGTGTTGACCTTGATTGAATCGCTGATCGCCGTCGATCGAATGCAGGAAGCGAAATCGCGACTCGAGGCCTTTCTCAAAGCCCATCCCGAAAATGCTCGGGCGCAACTTTCTATGAGTCGTTGTCAGTTATCACGAGGAGATCTCGCGCGCGCCGCGGAGCATGCCCATCTGGCGGAAGACCATCCCGCCACGACAAAGGCTGCGAACGAATTGCTGGCACAGATTCTTCATCGCCAAGGGGATAAAGCGGAATCGGACCGGCGACGGCGAATTGCTGCGACCACACATGAATTGCTGTGGCCTGATCCTTATTACGAAGAAGCGCAAACCCATCGTGTCGGTCTCAAAACATTGCTGGTCCGCGCCGATAAACTGTTTGCCGCCGGCAACGTGGAAGGTACGGTCCCAGTCTTGCAGGAGGCCGTCCGCAAGTACCCTGACTCCGATTGGGCGCACGTACTGCTCGGCCGATCGCTGATCCGAAGTCGCAGGTTGCCCGAAGCGGAGCAGACGCTGCGTAAGGCAGTGGAACTGGCGCCCACCTCCGTGGAAGCCCAGTTTCGCTTGGGCGTGGCAATTTACATGCAACAGCGTCCCGCCGACGCCGCCGAATGGTTTCGCAAGGCCACGGCGCTCAAGCCCGACTTCACGATGGCGCACCACAACTTGGGCTATTGCTTAGTGGACCTGAAGGAAATACCCGCCGCGATTGAGGCCTTTACGGCGGCGGCGGAATCGGACCCCAATAGCTTCGAGGCGCACGCCATCCTCGGCACGTTGCTAGCCAATCAGCGCCGTTTTGACGAAGCCCGCACGCACTTGCAGCGTGCCGTCGAACTAAAACCGGGCGACGCGAAAGCGCGCCAGCAATTGCAGCAATTGCCGTAGCGGCACGCCGACGCATTTCAACCAGCCACTGGAAAAAAATTGTCGCCGGTTCGTATAACGACGCCTCGTCCCTAACCGATGCGCGTGTGCACTTTGCTATTTCTGCCTGGCATGGCGAAGTAGGCTCAATAAGTCGCCCGCTTTATCGCTGGTTCGACAATCAAGCGGGTTGTTGACCACCACTACGGCTACCGCGGACCGCGATAGTAGTCGTTGCACGATTTGGGAAGGATGGATGTTGCAAATTGCGACGGTTCCCCGAGGCAATCCCGCGAAGACATCCGTGGGAAAACCTAGCGTACGGATAACGGGAATTTCGGGAGCGCTTTCTTTCCCCTCGCTCCAGGTCCGTTCGGCAAGCGGGCCGACTGTTTTCCGAGCGGAGCAGGGGCCAAAAGGACGAATCCGCCGCTCATCACTTGCCATTCAGAGAGAAGATAACGAAGTGTGTGAGATTCGTACGCAAACGCCGGCAGAATTAGGAATTCGGTAGCGAGCGGATTTCTGTAAGGTGTTCGGTGATCGGCTTACGACGTCGAATGATCGTACGCCGCCTATTCATTGCCTTCAACGTCGCCGGGCGATTTTGTCCCGAATAAGAAACTCCCGCGAGCCGGGCCAACTCATTGTTGCCGATGGGTCCCAGGTTCAGGCAACCACCGTCGGCGTATTTGTGTTGCTTCGTAAGGGCCGCAATCAGTTTCGCCCGGCCTTCGCCGCACTTCCACCCCCGGACCACGTGCCATTGGGATTCAACACGTCCGCCGTCACTTGGTCGCGCTGATCATCGCCAGGATGCCTGCCTTGATGGCCGCCGGAAGTGCCGGCCAAGCATCGACCACGGCCGCCAAATCGGGGTCCAGCGGGGCTTTTCGTGCGGCAACTGCGCCGCATTCTGCGCCGCTTTCATAGAAACCAACCGACTTCACCGGGTTTTTCGGGGGTAGTTCAAGTCCACCTATCCTCGAATTGGAGCTATGCGAATTCGGTAGCGCAGGCCAAAGCAGGAACTCCAGTCGTTTTGGTCGTTAGTGCCTACCGGGCGGGCCAGGCCGGAATCTGTTTCCACCGGGCGAACGGCCATGTGTGGCTCGCCGAGCAAGTGCCGGTGAAGTTCATTATCGTCCCCTCGCCCGGACAATCGGGCTGTGGCCGTGATTGCAGCCGCGGCTTGCCGCTTCCTTCCGGCCACCCAAATTCGCCACAGTGCGACGAACGCGATGAACTGCGCGGCCGCCTGCGGAAAACAAACGATCAACGCGCCAACGAGAAAGAATAATGGCGCCAACCGCAAGAGACGACCTCTTGGTCACGCCTTTTACCAAAAACGGATGGCTAATCAACGCGTCGACGATCGCACGGTTGGCACTATGCAACCGAGTATGGAACGCGGACTTGCGCCACAACTTGCTTGGCTCAACGTCGAGTGTTATGGCTGGAGCATGCTGAATGCCTATCTCGGAATCGTCGGCCCGCATGGCCTTGATCTGATGGTCCCCGAGCACGCCCACACACTCGTGTTCCTCATGCGGAGGCTCGCGCGGCGTGAGCGACGCGGCGAATACGGCGTCTGGATCGTGCTGCCGCAAGAGTTCGCCGCCGACATTGCCTGGCTCATGGAAGCTGGCGAATTCCGCGAAGCGCTGCGGTGGGTGCAACTTGCGGCGCGCGATTTCGGCGTGTTGCTGCCCGAGCACCAGGCCGCAGTCGTCTGACCGGCGAAGCGCCGCACCCATACGTCTCACCTTCGATAAACGCCAATTGGCGCCAACATCGGTCACGATATTCAATTTGTCGCCGACTGAGTGACAATCGGTGCGGAGCATGCTACGTCCCGCCGTGCGCGAGGCAATCGCGACCGTTCTTTGTCGTTTAACACTTCGGTAGTCAACATGGAGCCGTTTCTCGCTGGCGGGCGCATGGCGTCCGGCCGCGAGGGAACGGCGGTGCAACCAATGGTTTTTTTCGCACCAGCGACGACGCTGGCGCTGACCGCCGCCCCTCTCCTTTCGCAATGACCAGGATGACGAGACACCGACCCGATGCTTGCCGGCGCCGCCGGCAGGCGTGGCGTCGGTGTCTTGTTTCGTTCTGTCTCATGTTTTCTGCGAAAGGAGTGCCCCTCATGGTCAATCTGACACGCGCGCATCACGAATTGTTCCGGCGCGCGCCAGACGAGCAGTTCACGAGTCTCGACGACTTGTGGCAGCATTGCCATGATGAACGACGGTTCTCGACCGAGAAGTGGCAACTGCCACAGCGGCTCGAACCGCGAGCCGACGGCGACACGATCCTGCTGTCGGTGGCAGACGGTGAACCCTGCCGGCTGAACGATTGGTCATTCAGTCAGCTCTGCCGGATGTCGGGTGTGAGCAAGGACACCATCGGCCGGCTGTCCTCCGACACGGCCGGCCTGGCGCTGCGTGAAGTGCTGCCCCGCGCGGCCAAGCCGGTGCAACTGCTCGCCGCCGGTCAGACCGTCCGCTCGCTGCACGGCGTGGCTTACACCCGCTTGTGGAACGCCGATTTGATGGATGTTGTGCGGAATTATGCCGGCGACTTCCAGCCGCCGCAAATCGGCGTCAATGGCGCGACTGGCCTGTACTGTGGCGAACAGGACTTGTTCGCGTTCCTGATCGATCCCGCAGGTTGGACGGAAATTGAGGGCGAAGCCTTTGCCCCCGGTTTCTTCGTCTGGAACTCGGAAGTCGGCCGACGGTCGTTGGGAATTCAGACGTTTTGGTTTCAGGCAGTCTGCCAAAACCACATCGTTTGGGACGCGACGGAAGTGGTGGAGTTCAGCCGCAAGCACACGGCCAGCGTGCAAGACGGTCTCAATGAGATCGCGCGACGGATCGCGGCCTTGACCGTGAAGCGAGACGCCCGGCGCGATGGATTCGTGCGGGCGATTCGCAGCACGATGACGGCTACGCTCGGCACCGATGCCGACGAAGCCGCCAAAGCGCTGTTGGCGCACGGCATTCCGCGAGGCTTGGCCAAGGAAGCGCTCGACATCGCCCAAATCCAGGGACGTTTTACGGTGTTCGCGATCGTGGACGCGCTGACGAAGCTCACGCAGAAGATGCCATTCGCCGGCGACCGGGTCGAGTTGGACCAGAAGGCGGCATCGCTCTTGGCCTTGGCCGTGTAGCGGACGCCGCTTTGCGGACAGAGTTGAATCGTGGCGCCCCGGCCTGTGGTGTGGCCGGACCTCGCACTTCATTGGACACCACGTATCAAGGAAGGATTGCCGATGACAACACGTGGCGAAAGCAGCAAGGGCAACCGGCCGGCGCACGAAGTCCGGCTGGGTCGCATCAAGGCAGCTATCTGGGAAAACGAAACCCAGAACGGCACGCGGCACAATGTTCGCGTGACGCGGCTCTACAAGGAAGGCAACACCTGGAAGGATTCCGACAGCTTTGGGCGCGACGACTTGCTCGTCGTCGCCAAAGTGCTCGACCTGGCGCATAGCTGGATTTTCCAGCATGCTGCGGAGAGTGAATCTAATCACGAGAGCGATGCGGAAGTTCCTATCTAAGCGGTTTTACGTGAGGGAAGCACCGTCGTGTTCCCTCACCTATTCCGTCCTGCCTCGTGCTCAACTCGTGACTTAACGTCTGGCTTTGCGGAATCGCGTTAAACGCTCAATTTGTCCACCGGTTGGACGATTGGCGGGCGCGGCTGCCTCGCGGCAAGCTACCTGCAAAAAATCCGCGGACGGTAATTACGGGAATTTCAGAGGTAGCTGGCGAACTACTCGCCGCATCGCTTGGCGACCGCGGGCGGATTAAGCGCAGGATCTGCGGTAATTGGCGAGCGCCCGTTCGACCAGTTCGCCGAGTTGGCATCGCTCCGACCACGACCACTCGCGATATTGTTCGATTAACCCGGCATCGACGCGGAGGGTGACTTTCTCTTTGTGGGGCGTCGTGCCGGTCCTGCGACCTGGTGGCCGGCCGCGGCGGGCGGATGTTTTGGTCGCGAGCAGATCTGTCGGTGGCTTCATAGCGTGATCGCGTGCAGGTAATGACGGCGGGGGGCGTTGATCCGAGGTGGAAACGACGTTGGCCGACATCGCCGGCTCGGCGGCGACGCTGGCTGCGACGGGAGCCGAAATCAGCCCACCCAAGACGCCTGAGATTCCGCCGACGGTCTGTTTGGCCATGAGATTCGCTGCTCCAAGTTAATGCGCACGCCGTCGTAGTCCGACAAAGCCTTTGATTTGTGCAAACCGACGATGTTTCCCGCGGTGGTCGCGTATAAGAGTTGTGCGTCCATGCGGACGCATCCCAACAGCGGATAGACGCGCCGCACTTCTCCAGCGACCTGCTCAGTAATGGTCCGACGCGAATGACAATTCGTTAGCACGGCCCCCGCGACGCTCAACTCGGGGTTCACCCATTCTTTGAGCAGCGTCACCGTCTGTTCAAAATGCACGAGGGCGTGTAGCTCAAAACCGCCGGGTTGAATTACCAACAGAATCTGCCGGGCGGCCGTCAGGCAATTGACCGCCAGCACGCCGAGCGACGGCGGACAGTCGATCAGCACGATACAGTTCTCGGCCAGCGCGGTCGCCGCCAGCGCGCGGCGCAAGCACAGTTCCCGCGCCGGACGGCTCATGAATTCTGTCTCGCCGCGGGACAGTGTGATGTCGCTGGGCGTCAGCGTTAGCCGCTGGTCCAGCCGTTCCACTGGCAACGCCGTCGCGTCCGCGAGTGACGCAAATAACCGCCCCTCGTGCTCGCGACGACCGAAGGCGTGCGTGAGGCTGGCCTGCGGGTCCATGTCGATCAGGTGGACGTCGTGGCCGGCGCGGGCCATTAACAATCCGACCGCAGCCGCCGTCGTCGTCTTGGCGGTTCCTCCCTTTTGATTGGCAACGGCGATGATGGGCATGAGGACTCCTGGTGGCCAGGTTTATCGCACCTGGCGCCATGCTGTCACGGAAATTCTGGCAAGGCTGGCATTCTGGCGATTTGGCATTTCCAGCCTTTCGGGAATGGCAGAATTCTGGCATTGCTGGCCGGGAAAGCTCGGCATTTCGTTAAGGCGGTCTCTGCCGGGGGGCGAATGAGCAGCGCTTAGTGGGAGACACGACAGGGAAACGGGACAGGGTACTCACGGGAAACGAGACAGGGATTACAGGGATTCGAGACAGGAAACCGGCTCAGTTTACAGGGAAACGAGACAGAAAACGAAGGCCCAAGTGGCTGAAACTACTGGCGATTTCGCGGGGCAACTCTTGTTCATAACTCTCTAACTCAACAACATGCCGCGGATGTCGATGACCGAGAGATTAAAGCAGGAAGGCAAGAAGGAATCCGACGCGAATGCGGTCGAAGTCGTGGAGGGGCGCGACGAACTGAACCTCGCGGAATTCCCTTTAGCGGCCCTGGCTGACCGCGTGCCTTCAGACCAGAAGACACTCGTGTTCACCGACACGATCTGGGACCAGCAGGCCAGGCAGACCGTGGTCCGCCGGCTGACGATCTCGGCGTCGGATCGCTACGGACTTCCCACGGCGCTGGACGACGAGGTGATTTTGGGGCTGATTCAATTGAGCCGCCAGACGCGATTTGCCGACCGGAATGTAACATTTAGTCGCTACGAGCTGATCAACGTCTTGGGCTGGCGGCAGGAAGGCAAGAGTTATCGTCGGGTCGACGAATCACTGCGGCGCTGGGTCGGCGTGACGCTCTACTACGACAAGGCTTGGTGGGACAAACAGGCGGGCTGCTGGGTCGACGCGGCCTTTCACATGATCGATCAGATCGCGCTGCCGCGGCGCCGCGGCAACTCTTGTGGTTCGGCTGCGGAGCCGACCCCGTCGTCGTTCACCTGGAACGAGATCGTATTCGGCAGTTTTCAAGCCGGCTATCTCAAGCAACTCGACATGGAGCTTTACCGCCGGTTGAATTCAACCATCGCCAAGCGAATGCTGCGGTTTCTCGACAAGCGGTTCTATCATCGTGCGCGTTGGAAGTTTCCGCTGCTGGAGTTCGCGTGCGAACATATCGGCCTGAGCCGCAACTACGACACGGGCCAACTGAAGCGACGGCTGCTCCCGGCCATCGCGGAATTAGAGAGAGTCGGATTTATCAGTCAACTGCCGGCCGACGCACGGTTCGTGAAGTTGTCGCGCGGGCATTGGCAAGTGAGCTTTACTAAAACTATTTGCCACAATCGCCAATCCACGAAAACGTCCGTCGTGTCGCCCCTGGTGGAACGACTCGTGGCCCGCAGCGTGCATGCCCGCGTGGCAAGTCAACTGACCGCGTCTTTCCCGATCCACGTGATTGAGGCCCAGATTGCCGCCTTCGACAAACTGCGCGCAGCGTGCGACGGCCGCGTTTCGCGTAATCCCGCCGGATATTTGGTGCAGTCGATTCGGCACGGTTATCAGCCCGCGGCGAAAACGGACAGGGCAAGTCGCCAAGCCAATCAAGCCGCGCGCCGCAGTAAGTCTACTCGCCGCGCCGCGATGCCCGTCGGCGGCGTCACCGCCGAATTAGAAACCGGCGATTCAATGCGCGTAGCCGAATTTCTAGCAGGCCTGACTCCCGCACAACGGAGCGTGCTCGAAGCGGAAGCGGTCCAATCAGCACCGCTATTCTTGCGCGAGGGCGTCCTGCGCACAGCGACCAGCAATACTCCGGCGGCTAGAAATGCCTACCAAGCCGCAATTCTCCGCCAGCATGTGCTGCGCTTGCTCAAGCAACCCGGCGCGTAATCCAATCAACGCTTGGGACCACGCCGCAAGTACGCTACGACGGCTCAATTGGGCGGGTCGGATTCCGCCCATAGTCGTCATCACGTTCAACGCACGTTTCGGTATAGCCGGTCCGTGAGACCGGCCTAAGAGCGTGGCTGACGTTTTCTCGATGGGCTGGCATACCCGGTAAACTTCGACTAGCCATCGAAGCTAAGGGGCTGAACTCACCATTCAGCAAATGCTGGTCCCGTAGAGGCGGATGCGCGGAGACGTGCTTGTCCGTCTCGACGGAGGCTCGTCGAAGTAATCCCGTTTGTCCCGTTGGCGACATGCGCCAGCGATTCACAACCGGAGCAATCTCGACGTTCGATCCGATGGCAATTGGTGACGCAGCGCCCGAATGCGGGCGACGTGGACAAACCTTAATTGAAGTTTTTCGATTAAGGCCGGCGTGGCTCAAAGCAGGTGCGTGGTCCGTGCGACCGCAAATCCTGTCCGTGGGACGAGGGCCTTGGATAGCAAGGTTCGCGTAACGCGGCTGGCGTGGGGAGTTGTCGTGGGGCGACCAACGATACCGGGCCTGACCGGCCCGGCGATCGCGTGAAGTAAAAAAGCGCGACGATGAAGAGCTCAACCACGAAAGGCCCGATGAAAAGGGCTTGCCAGTGAGTCCAACGAGAGACGCAGCCAAACTGCGAACACCCAGCGCCCGTGGGTAGGGGAATGCTTCTACGTTCGGTTCCCCGAAATGGCTCGCGCCGCATCGCGAGGTGCGGCGGGCCGAAACTATGGCGTCCGGGAGGGCGCGCATAGGGCGTTGGTGTCATCGGGACGGTCCCGATAGCGACGTGACTCGTGGGGCGAAGGCCGCGCATAACGCGGGAAGGTCTGTAGCCGCCGGTGTGGTGACCGGTGCTCGGCTTGGTCGGCTGAGTGATTCAAACGCTACAGACTGGGAGTGTGGCTCAAGTAGAAAGCGACCGACAAGGTCGGCGATGATCCCTGCAAGGCAGTGGGGACTCGTTCGCCATGGGTTCAGGTGGCTCCTGGCCCAGCGCAAGCAGGCGACGACGAAAGGGCTGACGGGAAATCCCGTCGAGAAAACGTGCTCATGGTCGGGGTCTCGCGCGCGAGGCCCCGACCGGGTGGTCCTGGGTAGGGCAGCAAGCGGTCGCCGGAGTTCGGTTCGGGAGAACCGGACTCCGGCGGCATTGTTTTCGACGGCTGGCGCCATCGGCATGTTTCCGATGTGCGAACACGGTTTGAGGTTCACCGGTGTGACCTGGTATGGATTGGGCGTGGGTACAAGAAGAATGTAGCGGCGGGCGCGAAACGCAGGCGGCAGTGTGGCTGTCGCTCGCCAAGCGCACGTTCGCGCGGACCTCCGTTCCGCGGCCCAACCGGCGCATCTTACGGACCACGGCTTCGGGGAGCTTGTGCCGCAAACAAGCTCCCATACTCATTGATCAGAATCTGTGACGGAATGGGGATGCGTTATCGGTGCGAGGCGACGTCGGCCGAAGGATTCGTGCAACAGCTCGCCTGCAGCTATCTGCCGCACGGTTTTTGGTGGTATGTGGCGGGGCGAATTCCACCGCGAAAAGATCCGATTGCCGTCGATTGCAAGCTGATCGAACGTTACGGCGTCGACCTAGCCAAACGCACGCGGTCGCGTCGGAAGCAGCTTGGCCTGGCGAACGTGCATTACTTGCGGCACGAGCGTTTCTTCGTGTTGCTAGCGTCGCGCGGCCGGCATCGGCTGTTTGAGGAAGAGGGGAATGTCGTCCGCGACCTGCGTAAGATGCCGCTTAAGTTCCGCGATTATTCGATCAGCTACCGCTCAGGAGGACGGACGTTGGCTGGCGAGGTCGATCACAAGTGGCATTCCCATGTGCAAATCGCTCCGCAGACCTACAAAGCGGAACGAGCGTACTTTCTGGAGTTAGCGCTGCGAAGATCGGTGGAACAATTGACGGTTGAGTTTCGCCGCGTGCCTTACGAACCGTATGCGCCAATTCGTCGCCAGTTGCTCAACATCCTGCGGGCAGTGAATGCGAAGCGCAAAGCAGCCGGCTTTGACGCGGTGCCTAATGCAGCGCTACGCTTGCGGCGCCGTGTGGTCCGGCCATTTGCGCGGCACGACGATGTGCTCGTTTCGGCGGCGTCAAGTGGCCTGTCGCAAAGCCTCGGTGATTTGATTGATTTCGCCGGGAAGCCAAGGCCGTGCCGGCATGGACAGCCGCACGAGTCCATCGTCGTATGCCGTGACAACAATGCCGAAGTTTCGGAAGAGATCGCATAGAGCCGACGCGGGCCGAGCGCGAACCTGTTCACGTTCAGATTGTAGCAGCAGAATCCCGCTACAAAACTCTCGGTGAGGCAATAGTGGATGCCAACCGACCCGCATGGCGGAGGCCGCTACTTCACGAGCGTTCGCCAGCCGTTGCTCGAAGGATTTCTTGCGTTCTTTATCCGTCGCCGGGACGTCCTGCAACGCTCCCTGACACGAGAACAATGGCGCTACGTTGACAGTTTCGCTCACACCGTCGAGGTCGGCGGTTTCGAGCTGCTGCGAGAAGCGGAGGAGGGGATCGCAGGTGCTTGCCGCACGCACTGTTGGTCGCAACATTTGTGCGATCCACTGGGCAGACATCGGTCGACCGGCCAACGCGATCGCCATCGGTTGATAGGCGCCGAGCCATTTATGGCAGCCGGCAACGTAGAGATCACACCATGCTCCATCAAGATTCGACGGTACTTGGCAGAATTCCTGAGCACCGTCGACGACCACGAACCGCACGGGATATTGCGACGCCAGGCGCTCGGCAAGGTGGCGGTTCGGTAGTCGAATGCCCTCGCTGCTGACGGCGGTGAGAAACAGGCCGTCGCAATGACAGCTCCGATAGCGCTCACACAATCTCGCCTCAATTTCGTCCGCAGTCGTCTCGCCCTTGAAAATGTCATCGCGAATGCGGACGCGGACGATTTCCCGACCGGCATGTCGGCACTCGCGGCGTAGGATAGTGAGAAACGGCGGCCACGCCGTGTCGGGCACGAGAACTTTCTCGCACCGTGCGACGATCATCCTGGCCGCGCATCGCATCAAGACGGCCGACCGCTGACCCAGCCAAACAGGGAGGGCGGCGTCGACCTTTGCCAGGTTACGCAGGGCCGTCTTTAGGCCGGATACGCCGCGCCAGGCATTCAGCCCCGGATATTGCCGGCGAATTGCGTCCGGCAAAGCGTCGGTGCCCGAGGCGAAGAAATGCTCACCGTACAGCCCCAAGGTCCCTTCGCCGGCAAGCCGAACGAAGTCAATGGCGGCCAGTTGGGCGCTACGAGACATTAGGCCCAGCCTGGCCGTATCAAGATAGACCCGGGCCGGTGCCGCCATGATTCAGGGAGACGCGAGGCAACGCGTCTACACCGATCCTAATCCGCAGACGTGGCCTGATCCAGTAGTTCGCCGTACGGCCGCGCAAAAAGAAGCAACCGCCCCCAACGATCCTGCGTCAGCCGAATACTGGCTTGGTCGAAGCAGAGAACGAATCGGACTGTCCGCGATTCCCCATCCGTTTCCTGCTCACCGGTCGCGCGGTCGGCATAGATACCAAAGTCCCGAAGCAATTCAGGTTCATTGGTCAAGTCGTTCTCGCGAACCAGCTTTATGTCGATACCGCGAAAGTGCTGATCTTCGATCCACTGCCGGATGCGCCGCCCCGGCAACAGCGATTCCGGCGGCCAAAGATTCCAGCCAAGAATCAGGATCCGCTCGATGTGAAGCCCTTTGCCAAGCAGCTCGTAGTTGAGCTTCATGCTTTGCTGCCCCGGCAAGTCGGCCCAGTAGTCGTCGGACTTCACCCAGGAGGCCGACCGGTACTCGGCCCCGATGAGCGAATAGAGGACTTGCTCGTAGGCGGCGCGCCACGTCTCCGTATTCTCGTAAGTGATCTTACCGCCCGCTAGTTCGCGTAAGTCTGCAACAAAAGTCGCGGTTCTCCGCAACGCAAGTTCACGAAAAAGGGGACATTCGTACTGATCTAGAATCGCAATAAGCTGCCTGATCTCCCCGTATTGATCGGTGGGACGGGTAGACGAGAGTGGCACCTCGCCTTTAGGCGCAATTAAATTGGCCAAT
>JAWXBP010000076.1 GCA_034440135.1 Planctomycetia bacterium | reverse complement strand
TCGCCCGCGAGGAGTTGCGTTGGCTGTTGGAAGGCTGCCGCGACTTGCTGGCCGCCCATCGGCTGTTGGGCGAGATCGCCTTGGAGGAAGGGGACGCGAAGTTGGCCCGCGCGCACTTCGGCTACGCCTTTCAACTGGGCGTCGATGCGCTGGCCCAAGCGGGCGACCCCGGACCGCTCCTCTACCAGCGCCCCGCCAACCAGGGCTTCTTTCAGGCCGGCAAGGGCCTGGCCTGGAGCTTCCAGCAGCTCGGCCAACCCGACAAGGCCCGCGAAATCGCCGAGCGCCTGCTGGCCCTCGATCCGGCCGATGCGCTGAATTTTCGGACGATGCTGGCGAGCATCGACTCCACGCCACGCCAGCCACCCGGCGGCTAGCCCCTCCCGCCGGCATCCTCTACCATCATGGCGGTTGGGCTGGCGGCATGCTTCATTGCGCCGGCCGAGGAACCTCGGAGCTGGGGCCGGACAGATGGCTGAACTGGCCGAATACGCCGCCGAACGACAGCGCGCATTCGACGATTCGACCTCCGCGGAGGAGCGGAAGGAACGCGGCCACTTCGGCACGCCCAGCGCCATTGCGCGCTTCATGGCGGGGATGTTCCCGCTCCCCGCCGGAACGATCCGGGTTCTCGATCCGGGCGCCGGCGTGGGGGTATTGTCCGCGGCGGTTTGCGAGCGAGTTCTGAAGGAATCCGCGCCCCGCCGCCTGTTCATCGAACTTTGGGAGAACGATCGGCACCTTGGGCCCTACATTCGCCAGACCATGGCGCGCTGCGGAAAGACACTGCGCGACGTTGGGCATGAATTGGAGTACGTCCTTCGCGAGGAAGATTTCATTCTTGCGAATGCGAGCACCCCGTTGTTTGGCGACGATCGTTCGCCCTCGTTTCAAGTGGCTATTCTCAATCCGCCGTACTTCAAGCTCCGCAAGGACTCCGTCCAGGCACGCGCGATGAGCCACGTCGTGCACGGCCAGCCGAATATTTACGCGCTGTTCATGGCGGCCGCTGCGGACATGCTGCTTCCCGGCGGCCAATTTGTCGCGATTACCCCCAGGAGTTACTTCAACGGGCCTTACTTCAAGCGATTCAGGAAATACTTCTTCGACCAATTGACGGCACGGCACATCCACGTCTTCGATTCGCGCACCGAGGCATTTCGGGAGGACGCCGTTCTGCAAGAGAACGTCATCCTGCTTGCGGAAAAACACGGAGAGCAAAAGGACGTAGCTCTCACGACCAGTCGAGGGCGGGATCTTTTCGATGCAGGCCAACAGACGGTCCCCTACGGCAAACTCATCGACGTCAACGGCGATAGAGTGGTTCGCCTGACCACCAATCATCTGGAGTGCGAGGTCGTTGCGGCGATGGATGCGCTTCCCCAACGCTTTCGAGACCTTGGGTTGGAGATTTCGACGGGACCGGTCGTCACATTTCGGTCCACCGAGTTCCTTCGCGACGAACCGTCGGCGAACACCGCGCCGCTGCTGTGGATGCACAACGTCCGTCCGTTTGTGACGCGGTTTCCGCCCAAGAACGGCAAGCCGACGCACATCGTCGTCAGCGCCGCGTCTCGCCGGCTGCTGGTTCCCGCCAGAACGTACGTGCTCCTCAAGCGCTTCACGGCCAAAGAGGAAAAGAGGCGGCTCGTGGCTGGCATCGTAACCGCCGCGGACTCGTATTCGGAATGGCTCGGCTTGGAGAACCACCTGAATTACGTGTATCGCCAAAATGCGGACCTGTCGCGGGCGGAGGCGTTTGGCCTGGCCGCCTACTTCAATTCCGCCCTCGTCGACCGATACTTTCGCGCGATCAGCGGCAACACGCAGGTGAACGCCACGGAGATCCGCGGTTTGCCCATGCCGGATGCGCGGACCCTAGACAGGCTCGGTGAGGAAATCGAGCAGATCAAGAACCAGGATTGCAGTCTGGTGGAGAGCGTCGTCGGCCGTGCGATGGGCCTGGATCCGCGGCTGATCGAGCAGCTTGTGGAGGCGGCCTGATGAGCAAGCGCGAAGACGCCCTGGAAATCGTCAGGAGCCTGGGACTGCCAAAACAACAGCAGAACGAACGATCGACTTTGACCCTGTTGGCGCTGGCCGGTTTGAGCGAGGCGGACGCTTGGTCGCGGGTCTCGCGCCCGCTGTTGCGCATCTGGGACATCATGGGTTGGATGCGCGAACATTATGGCAAGGACTACGCGGCCAATAGCCGCGAGACGATCCGCCGCCAGACGATTCATCAATTCGAGCAGGCCCGCCTGATCGACCGGAACCCGGACGTTCCCACCCGGCCGACGAACAGCGGCGACACGGTCTATCAGCTTACGGCGACGGCCGCTGAAGTCCTGAAGTGCTTTGGTCGCAAAAACTTCGCGACAACGTGCGCGAAGTTCGTTGCGCAACACGGAAGCCTGGCCGCCGCGTACTCCCGCGCGAGGAATCTCGTCAAGGTTCCCGTCACTTTGCCCGATGGTTCGCAAGTGGAACTCTCGCCGGGAGTCCACAACGAATTGCAAAGGTTGATCGTAACCGAGTTCGCCGCTCGCTTCGCGCCCAACGCCGTCGTGGCGTACCTGGGCGACACGGCGGACAAGCGACTGGTTCTGGACGCTCAACTGCTGAAGGAACTCGGCATCCCGGAATGGAACCACGACAAGTTGCCGGACGTGGTTTTGTACGAACGGGACCGCAATTGGCTCTTCCTGATTGAGGCCGTCACTTCGCATGGGCCGGTTTCGGCCAAGCGGCATGCCGAGCTTGAGGCAATGTTGACGGGTTGTCCCGCCGGCCGCGTGTATGTGACGGCGTTCCTCGATTTCGGGGCCTTTAAGAAGTACGCCGCCGACGTGGTTTGGGAGTCGGAGGTTTGGATCGCCCAATTCCCCGATCACATGATCCACTTCGACGGCGAGCGATTCCTCGGCCCGTATCCGCGACGCGGCAAGTAGCCCGCCCCGCCAACAAAAAAACGGCGACCCGACCTCCGAGGAGATCGGGCCGCCGTCGCAAGTGGGACCAGGCCCCACCGTGTCAGTCCTCTATTCCCGGCCGCTTAGTTGCAGCACGGCACCGGGCAGCACACCTGGACGGGAACCTCGCGGCAGATCGTCCGCGGCACGCAGCGGGTGACCGTGTAGGGCACCTGCGTCGCGACGCAGCGGGGGACGCGAACCGTCTTGGTGTAGTGAACCGGCTTGCAGACGCAGTACGGGACCTGCTTGACGCGGGTCTCGGCCACCATCTTGCAAACCGTGTAGTTGCAGGTCTTCACGCGTTGCTCGGGCACCATCTTGCAGACGGTGTACGTGCAGGTCTTCACGCG
>JAWXBP010000075.1 GCA_034440135.1 Planctomycetia bacterium | reverse complement strand
GTTGTAGGGTCATTTGCCGACTCGTAGGTTGAGGCAAGTCCCCTAGCTTGTAATTCACGCGAGGCCTAATTCCTTATTTCCCGCTACGGACATTGAGACGCGGTCGACAGTCGCGGGAACCTTTCGCGGTAGCTCGAAGGGCCGCCGAAACGGGGGTTCGAAGATACTTGCGGTCGCTGATGCAGCAAATGAGAATGGCAGTCGACGCGGGAGTTGCAGGCCAGTTCATTTTTGCCAGGGGCCGATTCGATGAACGCCATTCGTTGCTTGCTGATCCTGGTTGTGGTGGCTGGCCTGTCGGGCATTAGCCGTGCCGACATCTACCGCTGGGACAACGGCGAGGTAATTCCAGGGACGGAGGGGATCACAATGGGTCCTGGCGTGCAACTCGATCATCGCGAGTTGGCCTTCGCTGCACTGGACGGAGACCTGACGAACGCAAACTTCTCCGGATCAAATCTGGCCAATGCGCAGATTTGCTGTTCACTTCAAGACGCCGATTTTTCCGGCACTATTGTCCGCGGTTCCATTTTATATGGAATTCAAAGTGAGCAACTCTATTCAACGCAAAGCTACAAAGATCGGGACTTAAGCGGCGTCTACTTCGCAGGATTCGGCCTGGCTGGCTTGGATCTAAGCCACCAGAACCTTTCCAACTCTGTTTTGCGTTTCGCAAATTTTACCAATTTGGAAATGGTCAATGCTGATCTTACCGGCGCCGATCTACGAAGATCCCTGGGAACACCTGATCCGTCGGTGAATTTGCGTAACGCAATTCACTCTGATGGCGAGATTCGTGGGTTGAATTTGCTCGCCGGCGATACACTGACGTTGCTCACTGCAGACTTGTGCTCCATGGAATGCGGGAGGGTCGGAGTAAAAGTGTCGCAGTCATTTGTAGTTGCCGAAGGCGCTCAGCTGGAGGTCCTGATCCAACAAGGAAAGGGCATCGGATTCCACACGCCGATCGAAATACACGACTCGACCTCAGTGACATTGGGGGGCACGCTCAAAATCGTAGACAGTAAGTGGGGACTTGGACGGCCGATTTCTGGCACTATTGACCTTTTCGATTGGCCGGACCCACTCGACGTCGCGAATCGCTTTGATGCGGTTGTTGCTCCACGCGGTTTACTTGTGGATACCAGCCAACTCTACTCAACGGGCGAAGTCACGCTCTTTCAACCTGACACTAATCTTGATGGTAAGGTCGACATTATTGATTTAAACGACGTCCGAAACAATTTCGGACTATCCGGCGACAGCATTGTTGGGGGGGACACAAACTTCGACCGGCAAGTCGATATCACGGACCTCAACAATGTCCGGAACTTCTTTGGCGCGACTACGCCGCAGGCCGTGCCCGAGCCGTCAACTTTCGCCATCGGTTGCGTGGCGATGGCATCCATCGCGATCGTCTTCCGGAGCGGCAAGACATCTGCCGCACGGTTGTGATGACCGCCCACCGGACGACATGCCACCGCCCCCTCGACTGTGCCCCCGGGGGGTCTACAATGGGCGTTCGATGATGAGTGAATTGACGCATTTCGATGCGGACGGCGCTAGCCGGATGGTGGACGTCGGCCAGAAGCCGGTGACTGCGCGGATGGCCCGAGCGACGGGGCTTGTGCGGATGCAAGTGGCGACGTGGGAACGGATTCGCTCTGGACCGACGGCCAAGGGGGACGTGTTCGAGGTGGCGCGGTTGGCGGGCATCATGGCGGCCAAGAAGACGGCCGAGTTGATTCCGCTGTGCCATCCGCTGCCCCTGGATAGCGTGGAGATTGCCTTTGCGCAGCCCGAGCCGGAAGTGGTTGAGATTTCCGCTACGGTCCGCTGCACGGCGAGAACCGGAGTGGAAATGGAAGCCCTGGTCGCGGTTTCGGCCGCCGCCTTGACGATTTACGACATGGTGAAGGCGATCGACAAGGATTTGGTGATTGGCGAGATCCGGTTGGAGGAGAAGTCCGGTGGGCGGAGCGGGCATTACGTTCGCGGCGCCGGTTAAGTTTGGGTGGGACTCGACGGTTTGTAGATCGTAGATTGGGTGGCGGAATGCTAGGCTCTGTTTGAAGAAACGCTTCGGGTGCCACTGGCGGCTCGTCCGCCAGTGTGCCGCAACGTCAACTCCGGCACTGGCGGACGAGCCGCCAGTGGCACCCAAGCACCGAACGTGGTTTCAGGCGGAGCACAGGCCGACGCGACCCGAGATTGGTTTTGTTTTGGTCAAGATTTGCAGGAAAGCTCGATGACGCCCGTCGCCGCTGTTCGGCCGGAAACTCGCCAGCAACTGGATTTGCTTTACGCCCCGATCCGTGAGGAATTGGCGCGGGTCGAGCAGATTTTGAAGACCGAGCTGCGCAGCGATTACCCGTACGTCGATGAGTTGGTCAAGCATGGCTTCCGCCTGGGTGGTAAGCGGCTGCGGCCGGCGCTGTTGCTCTTGGCGGCGCAAGCCTGCGGACGCGTGACGAAGGATCATCACGTGTTGGCCGCCGTGGTGGAGATGATTCACACGGCCACGCTAGTGCATGACGACGTGCTGGACGAAGCGGCGATGCGTCGGCATTTGGAGACCGTGAACGCTCGGTGGGATAACCAGGCCAGCGTGCTATTGGGCGACTTCCTGTTTACCCATTCGTTCTATTTGGCCAGCACGCTGGAAACCACCTACGCGTGCCAGGTCATCGGCCGGGCGACGAATATCGTCTGCGAAGGGGAACTGCGGCAGATCGATAGCCGGGCGAAGTATTCGCTCACGGAAGCCGAGTACCTGGGCATCATCGAGGCCAAGACCGCCGAGTTGACGGCGTGCTCCTGTTTGCTCGGCGCGCACTACGCTGGCGCCGACAAGCAACTCACCGCTGCGATGGGCCGCTACGGCCGTGCGCTCGGCATTGCCTTCCAGATCGTCGACGACTTGCTGGACCTCGAGGGAGACGAGGCGACGACCGGGAAGTCACTGGGGACCGACCTGGAGCAGCAGAAGCCGACGCTACCGTTGATCCGGCTGCTGGAACAAGTCTCGGCGAGCGAAAAGCCGTCGATCCTGGAAATCCTGACGCGCTCCGGCAACCATCGCCGCGAGGCGCTGCAGCCGTGGTTCACGCAGTGCGACGCACTTGGTTATGCCCGCACGCGGGCGGAGGAATTCGCGACGCAAGCGCGTGCCGAAATTGCGCAGCTTCCCGAAAGCGCGGCGAAGATGGTGGTGGAGGGGTTAACGTACTTTGTGGTGGCGCGGCAGCAGTAGTCGCGTAAATCGCTTAGCCGGACGATGCGTTTACTCGTTCAAGCGATTCTTCCGCTTGTTTCAACGAGCGTTCACGTCGGGGAAGGAACACGTTCGTCACCCAGTCCGGGTGAGGCGGCAGTGCCCTTCCATCTTTCTCCTTGGCCGCAAATAAAGGCCGAAACCCTGCCCATTGCGCATGTGCGCCGGAGTTCAAATACTCATGTCCCTTTGCGATCGCGTCCTCGAGGTGCTTGATGCGATCAAGAATGGACTTTTTCTTCGAATTCAAGGCCGTCGCTCCCACACCGCAATTCTAACTACATGGAGCCACTAAGACACTGCGAGCCACGACACGTTCGCTTTCGAAAAACAATTACCGCACTTTCAGGCGGATGGTTTGGGCGGTGTCGTCCGAGACGGGGACTTTTAGCCGTACCGTTTTCGCGGTCTCGCCGGGTTGCGGCTTGTTGAACTCCAGGCAGTCGATGAGGGTTTCGTCGGCGTTGCCGAAGCGTGAGGCTTGTTCTTCTTCGAGCGTGAAGGCGACGACGACCTGGCGGCCGGCGGGGCCGACTAGGAGGTAGTAACGCCATTCGATCGGCAGGTCGGAGACTACGCCGTGGACCACGACGCGATGCGTAGTGACGCCGAGGCTGTTTTCTGAGGTGGTGGATTCCACGAACTGGCCGAACTCCTCTTCCAGCGACTTTTGGATCTCTTGCTGGAAGGCTTGGATCGTGGCCGTTTGCGTGTGCGAAGCGCCGACGGGCGTGGAGACTTTGGCTTGGGCCAGCAGTTCGCCGCGATCGACCAGCCGCATCGAGACGAGGTTCGGTTCGTCGGTCATGACGTGCCAGCGGCGATCGTAGAGCAGGCGGTAATAGCCCTGCGGCGGCTCGTACTCGAGCATCGCGTGCTCGGGCGCCAGTTCTTGGAGCGCTCCGGCGTCGTTCATGGCGGCGAGTTTCTCGTGCTTCGCGCCGGGTTGGATCGTGATCTGGAGTTTCGCGGTGACTTCCATGCCGGGGCCGACGTGTCCAATGGAGCGGTCTTCTTTCAGTAACAAGCCGACCCAGGTGACGCGTTTTGATTTGAGGTCGAACTTGTAACGGGCTTTGACGTCGATCTTCGTGGTCACGCCTTTGATGGCGCCTTGGATCTGGCCGTTCAGCTCGATCGTGGCGGCATTTCCTTCCACTTTCATGAGCTTACTTTTCAAATCCGAAACGCCGGCGGCGTCGAGGCCGAAGAGCGCGGCGGTGAGTTCGGCGGAATGTTCCCAGGTATCACCGGCGGCGACGGGTTTTGCAGGCAACAGCTCGTCCAGAATGGCCGTGTTGCAGGGCAATTCGATCAGTTCCAGTTCGTCGCGCGTCAGCGGGCCGTCGACGCCGAAAAGTTGCAACACCTTTTCTTGTCCAGCGACGACGATCGAAGCCCGGTCGGGGCGCAGCGTCGGCGTGGTGGTGCGCTGTTCGACTTGGATGGTGGCCGCGCAGGCTTCGTATTCGCGCAACGCGCGCAGCTTGACCCAATCGGGCGTGGCGCGTTGGAAGAGTTTTTCGTGATACTTGGCCGTGCCGGAGGCCGTCATCTTGAGCTTCTCGACGCCGGACTCCCCCACCATTTTGAGGGTGCCGCCGATTTCGAGCGTGGCTTCGACCTTATCGGTATCGCCTGCCTTGCGAGCGCTGGTGAGCGCCTGACCGGCCCCCTTGGCCGTGGTCGTCAACGCGAGCGTCGCCAGCAGGCAGGTCGCGGCAACCGATCGCCGTAGCAGGTGAAACTTCATAGGAAAGGGCTCTTTTTCAGTTCGGAACGGAATGTGCAGATAAGGGCGATCGCAACGGCCACTTTGGCAGCATCGTCTAGGAATTGGGGAAAGTTCAATCCAAAGCGTGCCTCGCGGTCGTCCTGTGCTCCAAGAATCGGGCATAATTCAGTTGGGACTTCGCAATCCATTGTCTGGCAAAGTGTTACGGCAAGTCAAAGCTTGCGGTTGCGGCGAGGCAAAGGAACGGCCAGTCGAGGCGAAATAGAGGTGGGTCGCGGCGGAGCCAGGCTGGGGGAAGTTGGTGAGCAAAAATGCCGCAGTTGCATCAAAATCGAACAACTTCGCGAATGTTGGAAACCTTTGCCCTGGGACTTGAATCAAAAGCAGTGAACTTTTATTCGACGAAACGGCACTTGAATACGTAGAAGGGTTGACGCGAACGGCAAGGGGAACGCGAGTTCTCGAAGGCACTTCGAAAACGAGGACTCAAGCGCCACGAAAATCGTTAACATTTGCGGGTCCTAACGGCCACGATGGGGTGAGGAACCGCGGGACATCTTGGGAACACAGCTTTGTCGGGCGATGGGATCGCATGGAACACCGTCAAGGTTCAGCGCGAAAGAGGTAGCATCATGCACATCACTTACAAGAATCCTGGACTCCGTCAGCTCCGCGACCAGCAGGTCAAGTTCGCGCCGCGCGAACGGCGGATGGAGCAGATCGAGCGCGCCGAACACTTGCTGTCGGAGATCGATCCGAAGCGCACGTATACCTACGAGTATCTGTGCTACCGGATCACCGACTTCCGGCCGAACACGTATCCGGATCTGAAGATCACGGGGCGCGAAGCTCAGCACGACTTGCCGTTGTTTGTCGAGGACCTGTCGGACTCGGCCGACATTCCCGTCAACGATGCGGGCGAGCGGGTGCTGAGCGTCGAGGAATTGGGCCGCATGCTGAACGTCTCGACCAAGACGATTTCGCGTTGGCGCCGCCAGGGTCTGGTCGGCCGCCGCTTTATGGTCGATGGGCGCAAGCGGGTCGGATTCTTGCAGAGCTCGGTCGATCGCTTTGTGCAGGATCATGCGGAGCGCGTCGAGCGGGGCGGCAAGTTCAGCCAGCTCACGCAGATCGACCGCGAACAAATCATTCTTAATGCCCGGCGATTGGCCCGGGACGGAGGCAGTACGTCAGAGATTACCAAGCGGCTGGCCAAGGAAATGGGGCGCAGCGTGGAAACGGTGCGCTACACCTTGCGGCAGTTCGATAAGGATCACCCGGACGCCGCGGTGTTTCCGGATCACACCGGACCGCTGACCGACGAGGGGAAGGAAAAGATCTTCCAGCTCTATCGTCGCGGCACGCCCGTCGAGACGTTGGTCAAGAAGTATGGGCGGACCAAGACCAGCATTTACCGGATCATCAACGAGATGCGGGCGGCGCGGCTGATGGCCCTGCCGATGGACTGCATCACGAACACGTTGTTCGACGAGGCGCATGCCGAGTCGGTGATCATGGGACCGATGCCGGCCGCGGAAGAGGCGCCGCGGAAGACACGATTGCCGGCCGGGTTGCCGCCGTATTTGGCCAGCTTGTACGAGGTGCCGTTGTTGAATCGCGAGCAGGAAATGCACCTCTTTCGCCAGTTCAACTACCTCAAGCACTATGCGGCCAAGCTGCGTGCGGAGATCGATCCGACCCATGCCCGCAGTGCGGACATGGACAAAATCGAACAGCTGCACGATGCGTCGGTGGACGTGAAGAACAAGATCATCCGGGCGAACTTGCGGTTGGTGGTTTCGATCGCCAAGCGGCACGTCGGCATGTCGGACAACTTCTTCGAGTTGGTCAGCGACGGAAACATGTCGTTGATCCGTGCGGTGGAGAAGTTCGACTACGCTCGCGGCAACAAGTTCAGCACGTACGCCTCGTGGGCGATCATGAAGAACTTCGCCCGGACGATTCCGGATTCGCTCAAGCATCGCGACCGCTTTCGCACGACACAGCAGGAGATGTTCCTGGCGGCCGAGGATCAGCGGGCCGATCAGTACGAGCAGGAAAGCGGGCAGCGCCTGCGAGAATTCCAGGTGGGCCGTATTCTGGACAAACTGGACGAGCGGGAGCAGCAGATCATCAAGAGCCGTTATGGGCTGGATGGTCGAAACGAACCGCTGACCTTGAAGGAGGTCGGGGCCGAGATGGGAGTGACCAAGGAGCGGATTCGCCAGATCGAAGCCCGGGCCTTGGACAAGCTCCGCCGGGCGGCCGAAGAGGAAAAGATCGACGATCCGGGCGAGTAATCGCCGGGGACGTCGAATTTGATGCCAGAAAACAGCCCGCGGCGAACCTCGCCGCGGGTTTTTGTTTCCTTGCAGTTGGCACACCCAATAGCGCTGCGTCAGCGTCAGAAGTTCGGGTCTTCAAAACACACGGGTGGCTGGGGTCGAATGTACTCATTCGCCCCCAGGTCAAGCGCGCTGGGGGCGAATGAGTACATTCGACCCCAGCCACCCGCGCTTTTGAGACACCCGAAAAGCAGGATTTGACGAAGCACTAGCCCGACGCGCCAGCGAGGGGGAGTAGACGCCGAACACCGAACGGAGTTTACTCCCCCTCGCTGGCGCGTCGGGCTAGTGGAATCGCCTTGGCGGGTGCGCCCGGGTGGAGATGCCAAAAATGTTGTTCTTGCGCCCCCTCGCCAGCGGGCGGGGGAAATTGTCTAATCGGACCTTCCCCTGGTGCGGGCGGAGTGGATTGAGCGATCACCACCACGGATCGTTTTTCCGCGAGTCTCGTATTGCAGGTCGTCGTTTGTTGGTTATATTTATTGGTTTTCGTGGTGGATCGAATGGGCTAGCGTAGCTCAACTGGCAGAGCAGCTGATTTGTAATCAGCAGGTTGTGGGTTCAAGTCCCTCCGCTAGCTGGTTGAGTGTTCGCGAGACTTCTGGTTGTTGTTTTTTCGGGCGCAACGCCTGAGGGGGCAACAGGTTGCCGCGAAATGAAGCAATAGCGGTCAACGAGGGAGTCGTCCCCCCTGGCTCGCGTGAAACGGATTTCGGTTCCAAGAAAGATCTGGGGGAGTTTCCCGAGCGGTCAAAGGGGTCAGACTGTAAATCTGATGACTTCGGTCTTCGCAGGTTCGAATCCTGCACTCCCCATTGAATGCGGGTGTAGCTCAATGGTAGAGCAGTAGCCTTCCAAGCTTCATACGAGGGTTCGATTCCCTTCACCCGCTTAGGAGAAGTCAACGAGAGAACATGAATTGACGACGGTTTGCGAAGCGGCTGAAGAAGCACGCGTTTCGCGGGCCGCGGCGTGCAGCGTGGGCGGCGAGAAAGTTCATCGCTGCTGTAGCTCAGCTGGTAGAGCGCGTCCTTGGTAAGGACGAGGTCAAGGGTTCAAGTCCCTTCAGCAGCTCTCGGCAGTCGCTCGCGAATGCCCGCGGCAAGCAGGAATACATGCGACCAAGACAGCCAAGTTGTGTGATCGCACGCGCGAGGCCGCCGGTGTGGGATTGAACTCCCGCTGGCCCGCCTGTTGAAACGTCAGTCCGCGGCGCGGGCGATTGAAAATACTTTCCAAAGAGACTGCCAGGTTCGAATCAACGCAGGGAGAAATATCAGAAATGGCCAAGGAAACGTTTGCAAGAACTAAGCCCCACTGCAACGTCGGCACGATCGGTCACATCGATCACGGCAAGACGACGACGACCGGTGCGCTCTTGGCGGTGCAGGCCGCGAAGGGATTGGCCCACTTCAAGTCTTATTCGGATATCGCCAAGGGCGGTACCGTTCGCGACGCCACGAAGACGGTGACGATTGCCGTCTCGCACGTCGAATACGAGACCGAAAAGCGTCACTACGCCCACATCGACTGCCCGGGCCACGCGGACTTCATCAAGAACATGATCACTGGGGCCGCCCAAATGGACGGCGCGATCCTGGTCGTGTCGGCCGCTGACGGTCCGATGCCGCAAACCCGCGAGCACATCCTGTTGGCCCGCCAAGTCGGCGTGCCGGCGTTGGTGGTGTTCCTGAACAAGATCGACCTGGTCGACGATCCGGAATTGCTGGAGTTGGTGGAGCTGGAGCTCCGCGAGCTGCTCACGCACTACGGCTTCCCGGGCGAAGAGATTCCGATCATTCGTGGCGCTTCGAAGCCGGCGTACGACAATCCGAAGGATCCCGAGAAGACGAAGTGCATCTCGGACCTGCTGGACGCGGTCGACGCCTACATCCCGCAGCCGCCGCGTGAAGTCGACAAGCCGTTCCTGATGGCGGTCGAAGACGTGTTCTCGATCGAAGGTCGCGGAACCGTGGCCACGGGCCGAATCGAGCGCGGCGTCGTCAAGGTCGGCGACGAAATCGAAATCGTCGGTTTCACCAAGGAAGGTCGCAAGACCACGGTGACCGGCGTGGAAATGTTCAACAAGACGATGGATCGCGGCGAAGCGGGCGACAATGTCGGCTGCTTGCTCCGTGGCGTCCGTCGCGAAGACATCGAGCGCGGCCAGGTGCTGGCCAAGCCGGGCTCGATCACGCCGCACTTGAAGTTCGAAGCCGAGGTTTACGTCTTGTCGAAGGAAGAAGGCGGCCGTCACACGCCGTTCTTCAGCGGCTACCGGCCGCAGTTCTACTTCCGCACGACGGACGTGACCGGCACCGCGAACCTGGTCGGCGACGCGGAAATGTGCATGCCGGGCGACAACGCGAAGGTGTCGGTCGAGCTGATGAGCCCGATCGCCATGGACGAGGGTGTTCGCTTCGCGATTCGCGAAGGCGGCCGCACCGTCGGCTCGGGCGTCGTCACGAAGATTTTGCAGTAACGCGACGCCCTCGGGCGAAGCGGGAAATGACGTTAAATTTCGCGCGGCGCGGGTCCCCTGGGACTCGTGCCGCCGGATTGTTAGGGGCGTAGCTCAATTGGCAGAGCGCTGGTCTCCAAAACCAGAGGTTGCGAGTTCGATTCCCGCCGCCCCTGCTTGGCTGTTGGCCGCCGCCTGGGCGCGGCCCTGGAAGTCGAAGAAACAGAAATCGGCGAGCGAAAGATCGAGAAACCGTCCTGAACGCCGTGGCACGGTCGGGAGACCGTGCCGCAACGAGGGCTTGGTGAGGCGGCTTTCAAGGTTTGTTCGTTCGTCGGCGGCGTAGCAGCCTTCTGCATCGCATGGACCGCGGTGGCGAAAGGAAATGGAACTCATGGCGACAGAAAAACAATCGAGCGTCGGACTGCTGTTGCGGGAAGTGTTCCGCGCGGACGTGTACAAGCGCAGCCAGGGGCGGATCGCCCGGCAGGTGACGTTCGCCGTGCTGGCGTTGTTCGTGCTGGCGGGGATCTGGTCGTTGAATAACGCCCTCGTTTCGATCGGCGCATTCAGCTTCCTCGAACGCAATGCGACGGCTGTCCGGTACGCTTTGAACGCATTCTTGTTGGTCGCAGGCTTGTGGATTTGCTACCGAATCGTTAACTTTTCACGTTTCGCCGACTTCTTGATTTCGGTCGAAGTGGAGATGAAC
>JAWXBP010000074.1 GCA_034440135.1 Planctomycetia bacterium | reverse complement strand
TTAAGGATACCGATTATGAGCGTTTTGCGTCTGGCCGCACGGTCCCTTCGCGCCGACGGTCGCTCGTCAAGTTTCGAATTTTCACTTAGCTTGAAAGGGACGCTCGACCTGGCGGTAGGGCGGGCTAACTTTGACCATCCACGACCACGGTGACGGGCGCTAAACCCGCCACCGGCCGGACTGAACGAACTGCGAATCGCAATATCCCGTGAGCAAACTACGTCCTCTGTTGATCTTCGGCACGCGTCCCGAGGCCATCAAAATGGCCCCGGTCGTGCATGAGTGCCTGCGGCGCGCGGATCGCGTCGAACCGATCGTCTGCCTGACCGGGCAGCACAAGGAAATGCTGGCCCAGGTGACCGACTATTTCGGCATCCAGGCCGACCTCGACCTGGAACTGATGCAACCCAATCAGACGCTCGCGAGTTTGACCGCCCGGTGTCTGACCGGCATCGACGAGGCGATTGTCCGATTCCAGCCGGATTGCGTCGTCGGGCAAGGGGATACGACCACGGTGATGGCCGCCTCCGTGGCCGCGTTCTATCGACGGATTCCGTTTGTGCATGTCGAAGCCGGACTTAGGACGCACGACTTACAGGCCCCCTGGCCGGAAGAATTCAATCGCCGCGTGGCGGGCATCGTCGCGGCGCTCCATTGTGCGCCGACACAACGAGCCGCCGAGGCGCTGCTCGCGGAGAAAACAAATCCAGCGACGGTCCACGTAACCGGCAACACGGTGATCGACGCGCTCCTGTGTGCGACGCAGCGGGAACGCTCGCACGATGCTCCTTGGGGAAAGAAATACGCGAACTTAGGCGAGCGCCGGATGGTGCTGATCACCGGACATCGCCGCGAAAATTTCGGAGCAGGCTTCGAAGCCATTTGCGGAGCGATCGCCCGGCTGGCGGATCGATTCGCCGACGTCGAATTCGTTTACCCTGTGCATCTGAATCCGAACGTCCAGGGGCCGGTTTACCGTGTGCTGGGGGATCGCCAGAATATCCACCTCGTGCCGCCGGCGCCTTATCCGGAATTCGTGTGGCTGATGGACCGCAGTAGCGTGATCCTGACCGACTCCGGCGGCGTGCAAGAAGAAGCGCCGTCGCTGCACAAGCCGGTGCTGGTGATGCGCGACACCACCGAACGGCCCGAAGCGGTCGAAGCCGGTGCGGTGGAACTGGTCGGCACGTCCGCGGAACGAATCGTCGAACGCCTGAGCATGCTGTTGACCGACGAACAGGAATATCGCCGTCGCCAGATCGACACCAACCCCTACGGCGACGGCCAAGCGGCCCAGCGAATTGTCGAGCTCATGCTCCAACAAGGTTGGGAACGCACCGCCTAATGTCTGCCGCCTCCAACCTCTCGCCTCCCATTATGTCCTCCGCGGAATCAATCTTGTCCCCGATCCACGTGTTGCTCATTCACCAGGCCTTTGTGCCGCCGAATGAGCCGGGGGGCACGCGCCACTATGAGTTGGGCCGGCATTGGGTCGAGAGCGGCAATCAATTCACCATCGTCACCAGCGATTGCAATTACCTGACCGGCAAAAGTTCCGTCTCGAAGCGCGGGCTGGTCGAGGAACAGAACCTCGACGGCGTCCGCGTCCTGCGGGCGTACACATACCCTTCGCTGCACAAGAGCTACTTCTGGCGAATCGTCGCCTTCTTCAGTTTCATGGCGACCAGCGTGATCGCGTCGCTGCGGGCGGGCAAGATCGACCTGGTGATGGGCACGTCGCCGTCGCTGTTTCAAGGTTTTTCGGCTTGGGTCGTATCGGTGCTGAAGCGCCGGCCATTTCTGTTGGAGATCCGCGATCTCTGGCCGGAGTTTGCCATCGATCTCGGCGTGCTCAAGAACCCGATCTTGATCCGCCTCTCGCGTTGGCTGGAAAGCTTCCTCTACGCCCGGGCGGATCATTTGCTGGTCAACTCGCCGGCATATCGTGACTATTTGCTCAAGAAGGGAATTCCGGCGGCGAAGGTTTCCGTGATTCCCAACGGCGTCGACCCGGCGATGTTCAATCCCGAGGCGCGTGGCGAGCGCACGCGCGAGACGTGGAATCTGGGCGATAAGTTCGTTGTGACCTACGCCGGCGCCCTGGGCCAGGCGAATGATATCTCCACCATAATTGGCGCCGCGGAGCGACTGCGCGATAATCCCCGCATTCACTTCCTGCTGGCCGGCGACGGCAAGGAGCGGCCGAATTTGGAGAAGTTGGCGCTGCTCTCGAAGTTGACGAACGTCACCTTCACGGGTTCTCGTCCCAAGGCCGAGATGACAGACCTGTTGGCCGCGTCGGACGCCTGCGTCGCGACGTTGCAGAACATCAAGCTGTTCAGCACGACGTATCCGAACAAAGTCTTCGATTACATGGCCGCTGGCCGGGCCACGATCCTCGGCATCGACGGCGTGATTCGCGATGTCGTCGAAAAAGCCCACGGCGGCGTGTTTGTCACGCCGGGAGACGAAAAAGCGCTGGCGGCGGCGGTGGTGGATTTGGAAACGCACCGCGAGCGTGCAATAGAAATGGGACGCTCCGCGCGCGAGTACGTGGTCCGCCATTTCAACCGCCACGACCAGGCACAGAATTTTGCCGAGTTGCTGGAACGCCTCGCAGGCTGCAATGAATCGCCCGAAGCGACCGACGAAGAATCAACCCCGAAAGCGGCAGCGGCTCAGTCGTAGGTCAGGCTTTCCAGCCTGACGCACAAACCTCAAGCATTCAAGAAAAGCCGCCAAACCCGTCAGGCTGGAAAGCCTGACCTACGGAAATCGCATTAGCGCAACTTCTGGCGCTGCTCTTGTTCCACGAGTTGCTGCATCAGCGGAGTGCCGTCAAAGACGGTGCGGACCGTGGAGTGCTTTTGGAGCTTGGCGATGTATTCGTCCATCTTCTTGTTGCCGATGTCCTGCTGCAGCTTGGCCTTGATTTTCGCCTGAACTTCATCGAACGGCGTGCGGCCGGCAGGTTTGCGTTCCAGGACGCGGACGATGTGATAGCCCTGGCTGTCTTCGATAATCTGACTCAGGCCGCCGACGGGCAGTGTTTCCAAGGCATTCCGCAGTTCCGCCGAGACATGGGTGTCGCCCGTGCCGAGATCGTCCAGCTTCGTCCAATCGTGTTGCCCGCCACTCGAAGCGTCCGGGCCTTCGGATTCGCGCTTGGCGACTTCCGGGAGCGGAATTCCTTCGCGCACGACCCGATTGCCCATCATGGCCAGTCGATTACGCGAGGCCGACTCCTCGTAGCGGGCCATTTTGGTCATCAGGTGTTCCCAGCGAACTTCCGCCGGGTACGCATAGTCCGCGACATGGTCCGCGTAATATTTCCACAATTCCTGCGGCGGCAACTCGGCCTCGTTGGATTCCGTCTGTTGTTGCAGCCACTGCGAGGCGATGGCGCGCTCCACGAAGCTGCGCTTCTCGCGATCGACCGACGTGCCCATCTTGTTGAGCATGGCGTCCAACTCGGCGCGCGTACCGGCCTTGGCACGCTTCATCTGCCGCTTCAGTTCACGCCCTTCGAACTCCTTGCCGACATCCTCGATGAGTTTGTTCCAGCCTTCTTCGTTCTTCCCGCGGATGGTGCGTTTCGCGTCGGCGAAGAGCAGCTTGGTTTCGACGAGCTGCCGCATCCGCATCGCTGTCAGCATTTCGCGCTGTTTTTCGACTTGCTCCGGCGGAATTTTGTCCGCATTGGTGATCAGCACGTCGTTCACAAAGCCGGCGACTTCGCTATAGAGAATCACTTCCGAGTTGACGTTCGCCAACACTTGCGCGCCGGCGATCAACTGCGACTTATTGGGATCGTAGGGAACGTCGCCCGTCGGCGCATTACTAGCGTAGGGATCCTGCGGCGGCCCGAAAGCTTCGCCGCCCGGCCAATCCGCGGGGCGCGACACCGCCACTGGTTGCACCGGCGGACCCGGCAAACCGCTCGGCGGCGCGCCAATCATCGGCGGCGGCGCGCCGGTGCTGGGATAGCCCGACGGTACTTCTTGCCCGACGCCCGTGCGAGTCGCCGCGCAAACGGCCACGATCGACAGCGTCCAACCGGAGTATGGATAGCGTTTCAAGGTGGAGCTTCCGTGCTCTCAAGTGAGTGTTTGAAGTTTTCAGTGTTCAGTGAGGACGAACTTGGCTCCTACTGAAAACTGAACACTGAAAACTTCAAACAGCGCCTAATCTTGTCACTTTTTCTGCAATGACCCATGCCCAGACAGTCCTAGTTATCGTCGCGGTAAGTACCAAATCACGACTGTCGCCGCAACAGCGACTGCAATTCCGCGATCACCCGGTCGGCGTCGGCCAGCGGAGACTTGAGCGTGACGTAGGCCGAGCGGCCGTCCACCGGGCGAATTCTTCCACCGGTGGCGCGCCGGAGGCGATCGACCGCCTCGCGGGACGTGTATTCCAACACTCCGTGCGGGTCTTCCAGGTGAATCGAGGCAATCTGCCATTGATGCGCGAGGATGCGCAGTTCAGTGAAACCAAGCAATCGCTCAACAGTGGCCGGCAACGGACCGAATCGGTCGAGGATTTCGGCGCGGAGATCGTTCAGCTCCCCCAGTTCCGAAACCCGCGCGAGGCGACGGTAGAGATCGATTTTCAGCCGATGGTTCGGCACGTAGGTGCGCGGCAAGTAAGCTTCGCCAGGCAATTCTAGGTGGACGTCGACCGTGACCCGCGGCGCCATTTGTTTCAACCGCCGGACGGCGTTTTCGAGCAGCTCGCAGTACAGCTCATAGCCGATCGTGGCGATGTGACCGCTTTGCTCGACGCCCAGGATATTGCCGGCGCCGCGGATTTCGAGATCGCGCATGGCGATGGCGAAGCCGGCCCCCATTTCGCTGAACTCCTCGATCGCCATCATCCGCTTGGCGGCGTTCGGCGTGAGGTGCTTGTTCGGATCCAGCAATAGGTAGCAATACGCTCGATGCTTGAAACGCCCGACGCGCCCGCGCAGTTGGTGCAGGTCGGCCAGACCGTAGCGATCCGATTCGTCGATGAAAATCGTGTTGGCGTTCGGAATATCGAGGCCGCTTTCCACGATGGTCGTCGCCAGCAGCATGTCGAAGCGATGCGCCACGAAGTCGAGCATCACATCTTCCAACTTGCCTTCGGGCATCTGCCCATGACCGATAGCGATCCGGCATTCCGGCACGATCTGCCGGAGCCGTTCGTAAAGGACATGAATATCGTTAATGCGATTGTGGACAAAAAAGATCTGCCCGCCACGATTGAGTTCGCGCAACACGGCGTGGCGAATCAACTCGGGACTGGATCGTGTGACGCGCGTTTCGACGGCCAGTCGATCGGCCGGCGGCGTTTCTAAGTTGGAGATGTCCCGCAGGCCCAACAGCGACATATGCAACGTGCGCGGGATCGGCGTCGCGGAGAGCGTGAGCACGTCGACGATATGCCGGTAGGTCTTCAACCGCTCTTTGATCTGCACGCCGAAACGCTGTTCCTCGTCGATCACGATCAGGCCGAGATTTTGGAAGTTAACGTCGCCTTGCGCCAGGCGATGCGTACCGATCACGATGTCGACCGAACCGTCGGCGATGCCGGCCAGCACCTGCTTTTCTTCCTTCGCGCTGCAGAAGCGGCTCAGCGCGCCAATCTGGAAGGGAAACTCCGCCATGCGTTGCGTGAAGGTCCGCAGGTGCTGCATGGCGAGGATGGTCGTCGGCACCAGCACGGCCACCTGGTAGCCATTGTCGATCGCCTTGAACGCCGCCCGCATGGCGACTTCCGTCTTGCCGTAGCCGACGTCGCCGCAAATCAACCGGTCCATCGGCCGGGTAGCGCCCATATCGAGCGTCATGGCGGCGATGGCGGTCAATTGGTCCGGCGTTTCGTTGTACGGAAACGAGGCGTCAAACTCTTGTTGCCATTCGGTGTCGACACGGAATTGAATCCCCGGCCGCGCGCCGCGGGCCGCCTGCATTTCCAGCATCTCGGCGGCCATATCGACGACGGCGCGCTCGGCCGCCGCCTTCTGCTTGACCCAGGTTTTGCCGCCGATGTGGGCCAGCGTCGGCTTCGTCTTGGTACCGCCGACATATTTTTGCACGAGTCCGATCTTGGTGATCGGCACGAAAATCTTGGTCCCGCCGTGAAACTCGACTTCGAGATGTTCCTCGGTCTGCGACGGCGTTTCCAGCAGCTTCAGCCCGCGGTACTTGCCGATGCCATGCGAAAGATGGACGACATAGTCCCCTTCGCGCAGGTCGAGAAAGCTGTCCAGCACGCGCCCGAGCCGCCGGCGCTGCGTCGGGCGATTGACATCCTCGCGGTGGAAGAGTTCACCGCCCCCCACGAGCACGAGGCGGTCGCTGACCAATCGAAAGCCAGCGCGCAGGCGTCCCAGTGGAAAATGAAGTTTGCCGGAAGCGGCGAGTTGCGTCGTGGCAAAAACATCGGTCAACCGCCGCGCCTCGGCCTCCGTCTGACAGACTACGAAAACTTCTTGACCTTGCCCGGCGCTGTCCAGTTCCTGCCGCACCTTAGCGATGTCGCCGCTGAACCGCTCGACCGATTCGATTTTCAGTTGACAGGTTGTTTCCATCGACCCGCGCGCGACGGCTGCGGCCGTCGCCGACGGAAAGCGGTAGATCGACTCGAACACCTCTGGCGCAGTGAAACATTGCCGCGCGTCGTCCAGGCGCGCGAGATATTGTTTGGCCTCCTCTTCCAGGTCGTGCGGCTCGACCAACAAGAACCAACTGCCCGGTGGCAAGTGCTCGGCAAAGTGCGCGCGCTCCTGCAAGCGCCGATCCAGCAGCGTGACTTCCACGCTATCGACCGGCGCGAGACTTCGCTGCGTCGCCGGTTCGAAACTGCGCAGCGATTCGATCTGGTCGCCGAAAAATTCGACCCGCACCGGATGATCCCAGTCCGGCGCAAACAAATCCAAAATGCCGCCGCGCACGGAGAACTCGCCGGGCAGCTCGACAGCCGTCGTGTTTTGAAAGCCCTGGCCGAGGAGCCATTCGACCAACTTTTCGAGCGGTGATTCATCGCCGCGCGACAATCGCCGCGTGTGCCGCGCAATGGTCGCGCTTGGAGGCACAGGATGCGTCAACGCCTGAATGCTGGTCAACAGGATCGGCCGATCGCCCTGTGAAAGCGTTGGCCAGGCCGCCAGTTGCTTCAACACGTGGAGCCGATCGCCGCCGACTTCGTCGACGGCCGCATCATCGTCCGGCAGAGATTCCCAGGCCGGAAACATCAGTTTCGGCCGGCGACTGAACAGGGCCAAGTCGTCGACCAGATCGTCGACTTCGCCCGGATGCGGGCAGACAATTACGAGGGGCCCGGGCGCGTGCTCGGCAATGGCCGCGGCGACCAGCGCGCAGCTCGACCCCCAGACTCCGTCCAGCGTGGCCCCGTGCCCTTCACGTAAGCTCCGCAATACCTCGACGAAGTCGGCCTGCGATTCAAGCCGGCGAGCTAAATCCAACAACCGAACCGCCGCCGGCGTTATCCTCTCGGCAGCAGCGGACATGTGGAGGAAATTGTACGAACGCGCTCGGACGACGGGGAGTGCAATCGCCGCCAATTCAAAACGACCTTACGCCGCCCCAGCGTCGGCGGTGCGGTGCTTCGGGATCAGATCGGCCAGCTTGATGGCCGACAGGTCGCGCCGCATGTTGTCGTTGAGTTGCCGCATCACGCCTTGCAGCCGCTGCAAGGTTTCGGACGGCAGGCTCTCGTTGTTTGAGCTCACCGCGGCCCCCATTGGGCCATCGATTGCCTCGATGACCTCGAGCAGCGTGATGTCCTCCGGGCGGCGTTCCAGGGTGTAACCCCCTTCGACGCCACGGGTGGACTGCAGAATGCCGTGCGTCACCAGGCTGCGTAGCACCTGGAGCAGGAATCGCTCCGGCATGTGCCCTTTAGCGGCGAGCTGACTGCATGGGACGGGTGAACCGGTTTTGGCCTGAGCCAACTGGAGCGTCGCCTGCAAGGCATACGCCACCGTGCGCGAGAGTTTCATGGAACCCTACCGCCAAATTGCGCCGGAGGAACCCCGGCAGAGATGAGAAAAGAAAAGCGGACGGAAGTGCACCGGCGAATGTGCTGCCAGGCGACGGATCGCGTGGCTTCTCATCGGCCAGCGTGCCTCTTCTCCCCCCCGTGAGCGGCATTATGCATGCTTGTTGATGCGATGTCAAACCGATTTTATAGTAATTCCATTAGGATTCTATGGCTGCTTCATTTGGGCCGTCAGCTTTGCCCATGAGCCGAGCAAAAAAACCCAGTCGGGCGAGTTTCAGAAAAAAACTCTTGCATGATTAAGTGTACGTCGATACACTGTACGGGCGTTCCGTTGCTGTGGCGAGCCTACTTGCTGTGCGGCGGACGAGGCTTCTACACTAATCCACCGGCATGGACTTTTCTCATGGTCACTCTTCAAAAATCAACGAATCATCGCATGCCCAAGCACGATCAGGACGCGGACAAATCCGGTGGCAAGAAGAAGTCGAAGGACTCGGTGAAAACGCTGCTGGATCAGAACACGGCGCTGAAGAATACGGTCGCCCAGATTGAAAAAGAGTTTGGCGAAGGGGCCATCATGGCCCTGGGAAAAGACTACGCCGTGCGGATCGAAGGCATTTCGACCGGCAGTCTGTCATTGGATATCGCGCTGGGCGGACAAGGCATCCCGCGCGGCCGGATTATCGAGATCTACGGTCCGGAATCGAGCGGTAAGACCACGCTGGCGTTGCATGTGATCGCCCAGGCGCAAAAGGCGGACGGGATCGCCGCCTTCGTCGACGCGGAGCACGCCCTGGATCCCAGTTGGGCGAAAAAGCTGGGCGTGGAGCTGGATACGCTCCTCGTCAGCCAGCCAGGCAGCGGCGAAGAGGCCATGCAGATCACGGAGTTGCTCATCAAGAGTAACGCGGTGGACGTGATTGTGATCGACTCCGTGGCCGCCCTGGTCCCCAAGAAGGAATTGGAAGGAGAGATTGGCGATTCCCACGTCGGCCTCCAGGCCCGGCTGATGAGCCAGGCGATGCGCAAGTTGACCGGCGCGATCTCCAAGTCGAAGACTTCCGTGATCTTCATCAATCAGATCCGGGAAAAGATCGGCGTCATGTTCGGCAGCCCCGAAACAACCCCCGGCGGCCGAGCGCTCAAGTTCTACAGCTCGTGCCGGATCGACGTGCGGCGGATTGGGCAGATTAAAGAGGGCGAGGACGTCGTCGGGCAACGAGTGCGGGCCAAGGTGGTGAAAAACAAGGTCGCACCGCCATTCCGTGTGGCAGAGTTTGATATGATGCACGACCACGGCATCAGCATGGTCGGCGACTTGCTCGATTTGGCGATCGCGGCGAAAGTTGTCGTGCGATCGGGCGCCTGGCTCCGCTACGGCGAGCAGCAACTCGGCCAGGGGCGCGACAAGACTAAGGCGCAATTGCAAGAAAACCCTGAGCTGCTCGAAGAGATCAAGCAGAAGGTGTTGGCCGCTGGCGCTACCCTGGTCGCGGCAGTGAGTGGCGGAGGAGACGCGGGCGACGCTTAGCCTGGGCTGGCAGCGGGATCGCCCCAGCAATGGGCGGGGCGATAACCGGAGGGGATGACGGTGATGAGACTCCTACGAGCAAACGTCGGTCGAACCGTTCGCGCCTTGGCATTGGCGACGGGGCTGTTGGTAGCCACGCCATTGTTGGGGCAAGAGCCAGCGCCGGGCACGCCGGAGGGCGGCGATTCTGGCCAGGCCTTCCTGGCGTCCGTCGAGCAATCGCTGGCGAACGCCATCGCGCGTTGCGAACCGTCAGTGGTCAGCATCGCCCGGGTGCGACGTGAGAATTCGGATCGGCCATTTGCGCCCGATGGTGGCGATGACGCCTTTGGCCGCGCGTTTGGGGGACTTCCTGTACCGCAGCCGGAGGATCCGAATTTTATTCCCAATGAGTTCGGCACGGGCGTGGTCATCGATGCTGAAGGGTTGATCGTCACCTGTTATCACGTCGTACGCCCCGACTGCGACCACTGGGTCACAACGCGGGATCGCAAGACCTACGCGGCGAAAATCGTCGGTGCCGATCCGCGCAGTGATCTGGCCGTGCTGCGGATCGAGGCCACGGGTCTCACGCCGATTGCGTTCGGCGACGGCGCTTCGGTACGCAAAGGCCAACTTGTGTTGGCGCTGGGCAATCCTTATGCAATTGCCCGGGACGGCCAGGCCAGCGTGAGTTGGGGAATCGTCAGCAATTTGGGGCGAAAATCGTCGCCGTCGCTGGAGTCGCCGGGCGAAACGAGCGGCAGCCTGCATCAGTTCGGCACGCTCATTCAAACCGACACGCGGTTGGACCTGGGCGGCAGTGGCGGCCCGCTGGTCAACCTGTCGGGCGAAATGATCGGCCTCACGACCGCCCTTGCGGCGCTGACCGGCCATGAAGCCCACGCGGGTTTCGCGATTCCCGTCGATGACGTCTTCCGCCGGGCCGTGGAAACCATGAAGCCCGGCCGGGAGGTGCAGTACGGCCTGCTTGGCGTCGCGCCAGAGAATCTCAGTCCCGAGGATCGTGCGGCCGGATTGAGCGGCGCGCTCGTGGCGGGGGTTTCAGAAGGAACGCCGGCGGCGATCGCGGGCATGGAGATTACCGATCTGGTGACACATGTCGACGGCAAGCCGATTGCCGGCGCTGACGAGTTGATGCTGGAAATTGGCAAGCGTGACGTGGGCAGTGAGGTGGCGCTCACGGTGCATCGCGGCGGGCGAACCCAGGAGCTTACGGCTCGCCTCACGAAGTTCTTCATGCGGGATTGGAGAGTCGTCACGGCGCCGGCCAGAACCTGGCGGGGTTTGGCGGTCGATTACGCCAACGCCGTACAGGGGAACACGGTATTCGAGGAGTTCGGCGCCGCGGTCCGTGACGGTTGCGTGGCCGTAACCGAAGTGGCCGAAGGCAGCCCCGCCTGGGAGGCTGGTTTCCGCCGTGGCGATCTGATCGCGCGGATTGAGGACGTGTCGCTCGCCACGCCGGACGATTTCTTCGCCGTGGTGGCGGACCGCAGCGGGCCGGTGACGGTACATCTTCCGGCGACCGTGGCCGAGCCGGTCGCTCGAGTCGTGCCGGAAGAATCGCCATAAGCCAGGTGCAGCAATGCCTGTGTCGCAGCGCGCCAACTATTGGCGTCCCCACCGTTGGCGAGCGTTCCTTTTCGCGATATAGTTAACCGCGCATGAAGTTGCGTGTTGGACTCATCGGCCTGGGCAGAGCGTGGGAATCTCGCCATCGCTCGGCATTGCGCGCGCTCAGCGATCGCTTCGAGGTCCGCGCCGTTTGCGAACAGGTCGCCGTCCGGGCCGAACAGGCTGCGCGGGAGTTTAACGCCACACCGGTCGACGGTTACCGGGCGCTCGCCGAGCGGGCCGATGTCGACGCCCTGCTTTTGCTTGCCGAACAGTGGTGTGGGCCGTTGCCGATTCTCGCCGCCTGCGATGCCGGCAAAGCGATTTACTGCGCCGCTTCGTTCGATTTCGATCCGGAGCAGGCCAAGCGGATTAAGGATCGCGTCGAGCAATCAGGCATCGCATTCTTGGCCGAATTCCCGCGGCGCCATTCCCCCGCGACGATTCGTCTCAAGGAATTGATCGCCACCAGGCTCGGGACGCCGCGGTTGCTGTTCTGCCACGTGCGTCAACCGGCCGAACCCGTCGATTCACGCGTGCCGTGCGTGTCGCACTATTCGGCGATGCACGACCTGATCGAGCTAGCCGATTGGTGTACGTTCGTGGTCGGGCGACCCCCGACGGCCGTGACCGGCGTGCGTCATGCGTCGGATACCGCGGACGCCAAAGACGACTATCAGATGATGAGCCTGCAGTTCGCGGGTCAGGACGCGAACACGCCGCTCGCCACGGCCCAGATCAGTTGCGGTCGCTACATGCCCGCCGCCTGGCACGAGGCGACTTCGTTCCGTCCGCCGGCGGCATTGCAGGTTGCCTGCGAACATGGCATCGCGTTCATCGACTTGCCGGCCACGCTCACTTGGTTCGATCGCGCCGGGCGCCACATCGAATCGCTCGACAGCGAGCGCCCGGTCGGCGAGTTGCTGCTCGGCCAGTTTTATCGCTCCGTCACCAGTCTCGTTCGCCACTCCAGCAACATCGACGACGCCTTCCGTGCCTTGAATATTGTGTTGCAAGCGCAATCGAGCTTCGACGATGGACGGAGGATGTTGGTGTAGCGGGATGAATGACGAGCGCCGTATTTGGTTGGCGACTGGAGTGGGAAGACCGAAAACTGACCAACGAAAACTTCCCCCATGTGCGGCCGTTTTACGCTTCGTTCTCCTGCCGGCGTGATTGTGGCGCAGTTTGGCCTGCGCGAGTTGGCGGAGTTGGCCGCGCGGTATAACATCGCGCCCACGCAGCAGGTGCTGGCGATTCGCGCGGATGACGCTTCGCGGGCCTGGCAGCCGGTTTGGTTGCGTTGGGGATTGATTCCTTCCTGGGCCAAAGACGAAAAGATCGGCGCCCAGTTGATGAACGCCCGGTCCGAAACGATCGCCGAGAAGCCGTCGTTCCGCGCCGCGTTCAAGCAGCGGCGTTGTTTGATCGTGGCCGACGGCTTTTATGAGTGGCAAAAGTCCGGCCGCGCGAAGCTGCCGTTTCATATTCGCCGGCGAGACCAGCAGCCGTTTGCGTTCGCCGGGCTGTGGGAACGCTGGCGCGGCGGCGATGGCCTGGTGGAGTCGTGTACGATCATCACCACGGCCGCCAACGATCTGCTGCGCCCGTTGCACGAACGGATGCCGGTGATCCTCGCCCCGCCGGATTACGGAACCTGGCTCGCGCCGACGGCCAAGCCCGAGGAGTTGCAACCGCTGCTGGCGTCGATTGACACCCCCGAGTTGGAAATCGTCCCCGCGAACCCGATCGTGAACAGCGCCCGCCACGACAGCCCGGATTGCCTCCAGCCGCCAGCGGAGCTGTTCTAAACAAAGCTCTCCTGTACTCCTTTTCTCCTGCTCCTTTACTCCTCTCTTCTCCTACCTCCCGCCACTTCTTTTTGAAAATTCAGCTTGCGATCCCGCCGCGACCGATGTAGTATACATGCGAACACTACAACGCTAGCAAGCTGTCATGGCATCCGCTCCGAGCGATCGCCGCCAACGGGTGGCTCAACTGGCCGAGCAACTGCGCGGTTGGGAGAGCGCCGAAGCAGGGCGTTCCCAGCAGGGGATGTCCAGCGGTTGTTCGCAGTTGGACGCCTTGCTGCCGGCCGGCGGTTTTTCACCCGGTTCGCTGGTGGAATGGTTCGCCACGGATCCGGGAGCCGGGGCCACGACCCTGGCATTGGCCGTGGCCCGTGCGGCATGTGGAGACGAGGGATGGTTGGTCGTAATCGATTCGGCCGGGACGTTTTATCCCCCCGCGGCGGCGGCTCTGGGAGCGCCGTTGCGGCGGATGATTTGGGTGCGACGCCCGGCGGGAAATGTGGCGCGCTGGGCGACCGATCAGGCCTTGCGCTGTCCCGGGGTAGCGGCGGTGTTGGCCTGGCCGGAAACGCTCGATGCGACCACTTTTCGGCGCTGGCAGTTGGCAGTCGAGCAGAGTCGCGTGTTGGGATTGTTGGTCCGCCCCGCGGCGGCGCTGAAGGAGCCTTCCTGGGCCGAAGCTCGATTGCTGGTCGAGCCGCGCCCTTCCGCAGATGAGTTTCGTCGCTGGCAGGTCGAACTGTTGCATGCCCGCGGGGGCTGGGGCGGTCGCTCTGCGCATTTAGGAATCCATCATGACACCGGCCAATGGTTCACGGATCGAATCGCGGGACCCGGAGGGAGCGCGGCGTGCGCTCTGCGTGTGGTTCCCCGCCTGGCCCCTGCAACGCTGGTTGCAAGCCCAACCGCAGGTTGAAAACCGGCCGGTGCTGATGTTTCGACGATTGGGGCGTCGCGGGTCAGTCGTCGTGGCATGCTCCGAGGCATTGGCCGAGCGGGGCGTGCGGTGTGAGATGCCGCTGGCCGAGGCCCGAGCTTTGGCGACGCGCGGTCAACAGAGTCGCGAGACGATTTTGATTCGCGAACACGATCCGCTGGCCGATCGCCAGGCGCTCGAACGTCTGGCGGAGTGGTGTCACCAGTTCAGTCCCACGGTGGCGCTGGCGGATGAAGGGACCGATGCTATCTGGCTCGATATAACCGGCGTCGGGCATCTGGCTGGCGGCGAGCAAAAGTTGGTCGCCGCTGTGGCGCAGCAATGTGCCGCGCAGGGTTGGCGCGTGCAACTGGCCGCTTCCGATTCCTTTGCCGCGGCCTATGCCTTGGCGAGGTTCCGCGCCACGGTCGGTCAACCGCTCTGGGCGCCGCCAGGAGAACTGCGCGCATTGGCGCTCGATTTGCCCGTCGAATCATTGCAACTCTCCGACGAGGCCGCGCAGACGCTCGACCGTTTGGGCATTCGCGAGGTGCGGGAATTGGAACGTCTGCCGCGCGCCGGAGTCAGCGCGCGGCTGGGACCGGAGACGATGCGGGAATTGGACCGGCTATTCGGCCAGCGGGCCGAGGCGCTCAACGGCGTGCGGCCGACGGAGCATTGGGAAAGCAGCCTGGAGTTCGAGAATTCCGTGGCCGATGACGCGGTGATCGTGGAAGTGGTCGCGCGATTGTGCCGGGAGTTGGCGCAACAGATGGAAGCGGCACAACTCGGGGCGATGTGCTTGACGGTCTCCCTGGAAACGCCGCCGGAACCGCCCTGGCGCGACGCGGTGCGCTTGTTCCGCCCAAGCGCCGAGGCGCGGCATTGGATCGAACTGGTCACCCTGCGATTGGAACAGGCCCGGCTGCGCGCGCCGGTGACGAAGGTGATCGTCGCGGCGTCCGAAACGGGCCGCTTGGAACTGCGGCAACAAGAGTTGTTCGCCTCGTCGGCGTCCTCCGCGGAGGCGAAGCGGGAATTGGCCACGTTGGTCAATCGACTGGTCGGGCGGCTGGGACATCGACAAGTCGTGCGGGCCGCGCTCGCGCCGGATCCGTTGCCGGAGAATTCGTATCGCACCACGCCGGCGGTACGCGAAGGACGATCCGCCGCGCGCGGCACGGCGATTCCCTGGCGGCCGTTGGAGCGCCCGTTGGAGTTATTGCCGGCGTCGCGGCAGTCGCTACGGGTCACGATCAACGACGCCGGCGCACCGAGCGCGTTTCACTGGCGCGGAGAGGAATATCGGATCGCCGACAGCCAAGGGCCGGAGCGAATCGAGTCAGGCTGGTGGCGCGGGGCGCAGCGGCGGCGCGATTATTACCGCGTGGAGACGGAGCGCGGCCACCGCGCCTGGCTGTATCGCCGCCGCGACGACGGGCGATGGTTTTTGCACGGGTGGTTCGCGTAACGCGGTAACACAACGTGGTAACACAAGAAGCGATCGTGGACTCACAGTGAACTGTGGGAGGCGACTCCGTCGCCGATGGAGAAGACGTGGCTGCTAAATATCGCGCTAATTACATCGCCAACGTCCGTTTCATCGGCGTCGGAGACGCCTCCCACATAGTCTCCTTTCGCTCCGCGAAAGGGCGTTACCTTTCGCGGAGCGAAAGGGGGCTATCAAGAAGATCTTCCGAACGCTTGCAGGCCGGCTTTCATGGCGGCGATGAGGGCGCCGGTGTCGGAGCCGATGCTGATCATCCGAAAACCCTGCTCAACGCGGCGCTTCGCGTCGGCGAGATCTGTGCCGGCAATGCCGCAGGGGATGTGGCGCGCGAGCAACTTTTCTTTCACCGCGAGGAGTTGCTCCGCGACGCCGGGGCCTTCCCATTGGCCGAGATAGCCCGAGAACGACGAAAAATCGCCCGGGCCGAAATAGACGGCGTCGATGCCGGGCACGGCCGCGATCTGTTCGATGTTCGCCGCCGACTCCGGGGTTTCCATCATCGGGATGACGAGCGTTTCGCGATTAGCCGTCGAGAGATACTCAGTCTTGTTCAAGCCCCAACGCGTGGCGCGCTCGCCGCCGAGACCGCGAATGCCTTGCGGCGGATATTTCGCCAACCGCACCGCGAGCGCCGCTTCTTCCGGCGTATTCACCTGCGGGACCATGATCCCGTCCGCGCCCAGATCAAGCACGCGCTTGATGATGCCGGGCTGAATCTCGGTGATCCGCACCAACACCGCGGTTTGCGAACCCCGCGCCGCGCGCAGGTGCTCGATGATCTCCTTGTATTCGAGCTGCCCGTGCTCGGCGTCGATCAACACCCAATCGAAGCCCAGCGTGGCGGCGATCTCAGTAATCGACGGCGATTCCAGCGAAACCCAAAAGCCAAGCGCGGTCTCGCCGGCGACGAGTTTGCGCTTAAGTGGGTTGGTATAGGCGTCCATGCGCGATTCGATCCGAATGATGAATGCGGAATGGCGAATGACGAACGAGAGGCGACGGAAAGCCTCCCGCTCATCATTTATCATTCAGACTTCCGACTTTCCTTAACTCACCTTCCGCAGTTTCGTCACGCGCCCGGTCGGCACCCATTCGACGACGAAGATATTGCCGTCCTGGTCGTAGCAGGCGTCGTGGGGGTGGATGAATTTGCCGGGTTGCCATTTCGAGACGTCGCCGCGGACTTGAAAATTGTCCAGCACCTGGTCGGTCCAGGCCTGGTCGTAGCCGAGGTGGACGATGACTTCGTTCTTGTCGTTCATGATCGTCAACCGCGCGTGCAGATCGGGGATCAGCAGCTCCGAGCCGCGGAGATCGAAATGCGCCGGGAAGCTGACGCCGTTGACGATTTCCTTGAAGTCACCGTCGAGGGTAAAGTATTGCAGCCGGGCGTTGGCGCGATCGGCCACAACGATCGACGGCTCGCGGCCAGGGCGATTGTCGAGCCAGATGCCGTGCGGCGTGCGCATCTTGCCTTGCTCAGTCCCTTCGCCGCCCCAGGAGCGAATCCACTTGGCATTCGCGTCGTACTGGTGGATGTAATTGGCGCCGTAACCGTCGGCGACGTAGAACCCGCCGTCCGGATGGAACGCGATGTTCGTCGGGCGGAATTGATCAAGCGACTGATACAAATTCGCCTCGCGCGGGTAGTCCATCTGCCAGACGTGCTCGCCCATCAGGTTCGTCTTCACGACGACGCGGTTCTTGATGTCGCAGAGATAGAGGTACTCTTCGCCCCCTTCCTTGCGGATATCAATGCCGTGGCCGCCGCCGTGGAATTCCTTGCCGAAGGATCGGACGAACTTGCCGTCCGGATCGAACACGGCGATGGCGTCCATGACCGGTTCGGCGATGACCGCCATGTGCTTGATGTAAATCAGGCCGGCTTGGTCAATCGCCACCCCGTGCGTTTCACCCCAGCGAATCGAATCCGGCAGCTCGCCCCAGCCGTGATGGACCTCGTAGGTGTGGTCCGCCTCGCCAATCACGGGCAACTTCGCGCCAGCTTTGTCATCGGCCCAGACCATGCTTGGCCCGAGCACGCCGGCCGCGACCGCGGCGGCCCCGGTGGTTTTGACAAAGCTGCGGCGCGTGGTGCGGTCGGCGGAGTTGGACGGGGATTCTTGTGACATGGGGAAATACCTGGTGGGAAAGCGCGAGGGAGCAAACCGGGAGGCGACTGCCACGGCTCATGATATGTCCGGGAAGGGCGGCAAACAATCTGGAACGCGAAGTGCTGTGGACTCCGTCAAGCTGGGGGAGGAAATTCAAATGCCTGGGAAAATATCAACGTATGTTTATATTTTGCTGGGATAGTTGACAATTGCCCTGGCGGTTAGTTAGCCTTTTAGTGGCTTCGCCGAGCGCCCGCTCGTTAACCGAAGCATCGCACCCCACCCGCGTTAGTAGCCAGACGCCCCGCCCCCATACTAACGCCGCTCGAACAACCTGCCCGATATTCTGCCGCTCCTAGCGCACCGCCGGTGGCGATGTGCGCGCGGCACGTTGCACCGTTAACAGGAACTTGGAGTTCACCCGATGAAGACCCCCGCTACCAGTCGCCGTGGATTCTTGACCGTGGGCGCCGTCGCCGGCGCTGGGCTGACCCTGGCCGACTTCTTTAAGGTTCGCCAGGCCCGCGCGGACCAAAAGAATTATGCGCCAATCGAAGCCAAGGCGCAGAGTCTGATTCATATCTTCCTGCCCGGCGGCATCGCGCATCAGGATTCGTTCGATCCGAAGCCGTTCGCCCCGCTCGAGTATCGCGGCGAACTGGGCGTCCTGCCGACGAAAATCCCCGGCGTGCAATTCTCCGACACGCTGCCGCGCACGGCCGACATCGCCGATCGCATCACGGTGATTCGCTCGATGACCCACGGCGAGGCGGC